>NZ_JBEOPN010000006.1:0-152489 GCF_040310085.1 Shewanella sp. S1-58-MNA-CIBAN-0166
GTAACCGCTTGCGCTGTCTGCCGTGTCAGTGGATGCGCATTATAGGCACCACACGGTTTTGCGCAAGGCCTTTTTTAAAGCTTTTAGCAAAAAAGCAATCAACCGAATACTAATCAAACAACTCGGTACTAAAAACACACAACCGCGTTCGATTTTGCTCAATTAAGCTTCAGATAATACAAAGGAGTAGATTAACTAATATAAAACCGGATAAGAATTATAGTACATATTTAAGATTTAGATAAAAAAGATATGATTTAATGAATATGTTGGCAAGTCACAACGATTACCTCAGCTATCTATATAGTAAAGGAACTAACTACGTAAACTCTATTGTTAGATGCTATTGAAGAAAATCACTCTATAGTTAACTTTCATTTTTCTCGTTGGTAATATCAGTATTATTGATGTCATCGATGGTTGAGTGTTGTTGTGTCTCTGTTTTATTCAATTCATCGCCAACGATGTGGGCCACTTTTAACTTCTTAATAGCTTTAATCGTGATAACAGGTCCAGATAGTGCATATATGTAGAAACCAAGACAAAGAATGATGGCTGGTTCTACAGAAATAATAACGAACACACCTACGAGCAATAACATCACCACGAAATTTACTTTCCCTCGCCAATCGACTTCCTTAAAGGAGTGATAGCGAAAGTTACTGACCATGAGTAGTCCTGTTAATGCAGTAATCAATGCGGCAAGGTAATTTATATCGGTAGGGTCAAGCTCATATTTAGAACCGCTCCAAATACTTCCAGCGATTAAGGCTGCTGCAGCGGGACTAGCTAAACCTTGAAAATAACGTTTATCGGCAACACCAACTTGGGTATTGAAACGAGCTAATCTCAATGCTGCACAAGCACAGTAGATAAAAGCAGCTAACCAGCCTACTTTACCTAAATCTTGCAATGCCCAATTATAAGCAAGGATCGCTGGAGCCATGCCAAAAGAAACCATATCGGCCAAACTATCATATTCAGCCCCAAAATCACTTTGAGTATTGGTTAACCTTGCGACTCTGCCATCTAGTCCGTCACAAATCATAGCGATAAAGATAGCAATTGACGCTAACTCAAAATGACCGTTCATTGATGAAATGACAGCATAAAAACCAGAAAATAGCCCTGCGGTAGTAAATAAGTTAGGTAATAGGTAAATACCTTTATTTTTTACTGGGTGATTAGGTGAATTTTGCATACACTTTACACATTATCGTTTTAGTTGTTGGATTTATACTCAAAGATAGCATATTTTGAAATATCCAAGCATAACGTCAATTAGCTCTGGGAAACTCACATGGGAATTACGCGTTTAGTTTTTGGCTTAGCCACTTTTGCATTTAGTACATGTTTATTTGCCGCGACCATTTACACTTGGGTGGATGATGCTGGCGTTGTACATTACAGCCAACAACAGCCCCTAAATGTAGATGCAAGCAAGATTTATAGTGAGGATATGGAACCCGCTAAAATTGGCACTTACACACCACAAAAAAAAATCGCTGTTAACGTGGAATCTGAATTAGAACAATCAGCAAAAATCATTAATGAAAAAGACAAACAACAAGCAAAAGACATCTGTGAAAGTGCTAAGCACAGCCTTAGTGTATTGAACACTCACAGCAAATTAAATCAACAAGATAAAACTACTGGTGAAACTGTCTCAATGACAGAAGAACAGAGACAAGCAGCTATTACTGAAAATACCGAACGGGTCAGGTTATTTTGTCAAAATAAATAATAACAAAGGGAGCTAATGCTCCCTTTGTTCAAAAACGTTAGCTGATAATGCTAGATAACATTATTGATTGAAGGCTAGCTTGCCATCTTCTACTACGACTTTAATCATTTTACCTGGCAATAATTGACCTCGCAGCAATTTTTGGGCTAAAGGATTCTCTACTTCTTGCTGCAATGCTCGTTTTAAGGGTCTTGCACCATAAACAGGATCGAATCCAGCTTCAGCAATTAATGATAAAGCCTCATCAGATAATTCAATATCGAACTCTTTCTCGATCAAACGTTTGCGCAATAATTCAAATTGAATACTGGCAATGTGTTTGATATTTTCGGCGTCTAAGGGATGGAATACCACAGACTCATCAATTCGATTTAAAAACTCTGGACGGAAGCTTTGCGTCACAACATTCATGACTCCAGCTTTCATATCTTCATAACTCGTATGACCAAAGCCCTCTTGGATAATATCTGAGCCAAGGTTAGAGGTCATGATGATGACAGTGTTTTTAAAATCAACCGTTCTGCCTTGACCATCAGTTAAACGGCCATCATCTAATACTTGCAGCAACACATTAAATACATCTGGATGAGCTTTCTCAACTTCGTCTAACAAGATAACTGAATAGGGCTTACGGCGAACCGCCTCAGTTAAGTAACCGCCTTCTTCATAACCCACATATCCGGGAGGGGCACCAACTAAACGCGAAACGGTGTGTTTTTCCATAAATTCAGACATGTCTATGCGCACAAGAGCTGATTCTGAATCAAACAAAAACTTAGCTAGCGATTTACACAGCTCAGTTTTACCCACACCGGTAGGCCCAAGGAACAAGAACGAACCTATTGGACGTTGTGGATCGGCAAGACCTGCCCGACTACGACGAATTGCATTAGATACTGCCTCTACAGCCTCATTTTGGCCGATTACACGCTCATGCAATGCATCTTCCATATGCAATAGTTTTTCACGCTCACCTTCGAGCATTTTTGAAACAGGGATACCGGTGGCTTTTGATAGTACTTCAGCAATCTCGACCTCAGTCACTTTATTACGTAACAGTGTCATATCTTGCATTTCTGCTTGCGATGCTAAATCTAGTTGCTTTTCGAGCTCAGGAATACGCCCATACTGTAATTCAGACATCCGCGTTAAGTCACCCGCACGACGAGCTACTTCTAAATCCATTCTCGCCTGTTCGAGATCGGCTTTAATATGTTGTGTGCCTGCTAATGCTGCTTTCTCGGTATGCCAAATCTCATTCATCTCAGAAGCTTTACTTTCGACATCCCTCAGTTCATGTTGTAAAAACTCAAGACGTTTACGACTGGCCTCGTCTGACTCTTTACTTAACGCTTGTTCTTCCAGCTTAAGCTGAATAGCGCGGCGTTCTAAGCGGTCAAGTACTTCTGGCTTAGAATCAATCTGCATTCTGATACTAGATGCCGCTTCATCGATTAAGTCGATAGCTTTGTCCGGCAATTTACGGTCTGAAATATAACGATGCGACATGGTTGCTGCTGCAACTATTGCAGGATCAGTTATTTCAACATGATGATGTAATTCGTAACGCTCTTTTAGACCACGTAAAATGGCAATGGTGTCTTCAACGCTCGGTTCATCAACAATTACTTTTTGAAAACGGCGTTCAAGTGCAGCATCTTTCTCAATATATTGACGATATTCATCAAGTGTTGTTGCGCCGACACAATGCAAATCACCACGTGCTAAAGCAGGCTTAAGCATATTACCAGCATCCATTGCGCCCTCGCCCTTACCTGCGCCGACCATGGTATGCAGCTCATCAATAAACAGAATGACCTGACCTTCCTCTTGGGATAGCTCATTCAATACTGCTTTTAACCGTTCTTCAAACTCACCACGATATTTGGCTCCCGCAATTAACGAGCCCATGTCTAATGACAATACCCGTTTATTTTTAATCCCTTCAGGGACTTCACCATTCACAATACGCTGAGCTAAACCTTCAACAATGGCGGTTTTACCAACACCAGGTTCACCAATTAATACCGGATTATTTTTAGTACGGCGTTGAAGCACTTGAATCGTGCGACGAATTTCCTCATCACGACCAATAACAGGGTCTAACTTACCTTGCTCTGCGCGCTCGGTTAAATCTACGGTAAATTTTTTCAATGCTTGGCGTTGATCTTCAGCATTGGGATCATCAACTTTCTGCCCGCCACGCATGTCTTCAATGGTTTTTTCCATTAACTCTTTGCTTGCACCAGAATCTTTTAATGCTTTGGCAAGGGGGTCATTATTTTCTAATGCCGCCAAGACAAACAATTCAGATGAAATGTATTTGTCTTTGCGCTTTTGCGCTAATTTATCGCATAGGTTTAGTAAACGAATTAACCCTTGTGATAACTGAACATCACCACCAGTACCTTCAACTTGCGGTAAACGCTCTAACTCTTGGCTAACCGCGGAACGAAGCGCGCTAACACGAATGCCCGCTTGTGTAAGTAAAGAATGAATAGAACCAGAATCTTGATTTAACAGCGCCATCATTAAATGAATAGGTTCAATAAATTGATGATCGCGTCCCAATGCTAATGATTGGGCATCAGAAATGGCAATTTGAAACTTATTAGTCATACGATCGAGTCTCATACAACCTCCTAGGATCTGATACATGTGGAATGGGAAATTAATTCAGAAATGAATAATTTGTTAACTTAAAGATGGGGGCATTTAATGTAAACTCAAGGTTAAAACTTAATCTGGATCAAAAAATTGTTGATTTTTTATACTTGAAGGTTATTAACGATAATAACTTAAGATTTAAGCCAAATGAGAGAAGCCATTCGACCCGTTTGCTTGTCACGACGGTAAGAAAAGTAATCAGGTTCAGAAAAGGTACACACATCTGCACTATAGATTTGAATAACGCCTGCTGCAGACAAACGCAACTTAGCTAAGCCGACTAGATCAGCTAAATATTTAGCATTATTCTGAACAAAATGTGTTGCAGCCTGCGGATTTTTATTGATAAAAGTATCACGAACTTCACTACCAACTTCAAATGCACAAGGACCTATTGCAGGCCCTAAGTATGCGATTAATGCTGACGGTGGAGAATGAAACATCGCCAATGCTTGCTCGATGATGCCCTCACACAAACCGCGCCACCCGGCATGAACGGCGGCAACTTCAGTGCCTTGTTGATTACATAATAATATTGGTAAGCAATCGGCCGTCATTACCGTACATACATGGCCAAACTGATTACTGTAACTACCATCAGCTAATGCTATCGCGCTACCTGGCATCAATGTTTGTACATCAACAACCTTAGTACCATGAACTTGCTCAAGCCAGATTGGCTCAGCAGGTAATGATAATTGCTGAGTTAATATTGCACGATTAGCGAATACATCTTGAGGCTTATCACCAACATGTAGCCCTAAATTTAAACTATCAAACGGGCTAACACTGACGCCACCAAAACGATTTGTCATCGCTATGGCAACGTTAACAGGTATTGGCCAATCGTGCTCAAGCATTATAAATACACTATCGGATTAAGCTCAGTATCGACTCGTAGTGCTTTTGTCAGCTCAACCATGTCATCAGGGATCGGCGCATGCCAAGTCATGATTTCACAGGTAAATGGATGAGCAAGTTCTAAACGCACTGCATGTAAAGCTTGGCGCTTAAAGTTTTTGAGTAATTCAAAAAACTCTGGGCTCGCTGATTTAGGCGGACGAGGACGACCACCATAAACCGGATCGCCAACTAACTCATGACCAATATGCGCCATATGAACACGAATTTGGTGAGTACGACCAGATTCCAGACGCAAACGTAAACGCGTATGAGCTCGGAACTTTTCAGACACACGATAATGAGTCACCGATGGGCGACCACCATGGATAACGGCCATTTGAGTACGTCTAGTTGCGTGACGTTCAATAGGTTCATCAACCGTGCCACCTGCCGTCATCGTGCCTAATACAATCGCTTCATACTCGCGAACAATATCACGAGCCTGTAATGCGGCAACCAAATGCGTTTGTGCTTCAACTGTTTTAGCAACAACCATTAGCCCTGTAGTGTCTTTATCTAAACGATGAACAATACCTGCTCTTGGTACATGTTCAATATCTGGACAATGGTATAATAAAGCATTCATCAACGTACCGTCTGCATTACCAGCGCCAGGATGAACAACTAAACCAGCTTGCTTGTTAATGACAATAATATGGTCGTCTTCATAAATAATATTTAAGTCGATATTTTGCGCTTTAGCACTCACTTCTTCTTCAAGTGTTGCCGTCACTTCTATCAACTGAGACTCGAAAACCTTTTCCCGTGGCTTGTCGACTGTGATACCGTCAATAGTAATTGCACCAGATAGGATCCATTCCTTGATGCGTGTACGCGAGTAGTCAGGGAACAAACCAGCTAATGCTTGGTCTAATCTCAGACCGGTTTGTGTTGCTGTGATCTCGCTTTTTAGATTAATCTCTTGTGTCATAGGAACCGTACCCCAGTTTAGGGGTCCAAAGTGAATGTGCTATCTGTTACAATCGGATGTTTTCTATTTTACCGTGAAATGGAAAAATTCTTAACAACAACTTAAAAAGAATTGAATTCAAGTATGTATAAAATTGCCCAAGGTGCCGCCCTAGTATTACTTTCACTGGCTATAACAGCCTGTAGTAGCAGTCCAGAAGACGATGATGTTGCCAGTAAAGCATCACCTGATGTCCTGTACTCTCAAGCAAGAACGTCAATGGAATTAGGTAATTACTCTAAAGCCGTTCGTTCACTTGAAGCATTGGACTCTCGTTTTCCATTTGGTCCGCACAAAACTCAAGTTCAATTAGACTTGATTTATGCGTATTACAAAATGGATGATGCTGCCTCAGGAGTTGCCAATATTGATCGCTTTTTACGCCTCAATCCAACGCATCCTAATATAGATTACGTCTATTATATGCGTGGTTTAACCAATATGCAGGCAGATAATTACTTATTTCACGATTTAATGAATATTGATCGTACCGATCGTGATCCCAAAAATGCTCAAGATGCATTTAAAGATTTTGATCGATTGATTAAATCGTATCCAAATAGCAAGTATTCTGCTGATGCACAACAACGTATGCAGTTCTTAAAGAACCGTTTGGCTAAATATTCAATCCAAGTTGCAGAATATTATATCAAAATGAACGCATGGAGTGCAGCTGCTGTTCGTGCTCAATCAGTTATGGAGAAGTTTCCAGGAACACCTTCAACTGAACGGGCATTAGAAATTATGGCTAAAGCGTATGACGAATTAGGTCAGGAAAAATTACAGCAAAACGTTAAAACTGTAATGAAAGCAAACTTTCCAGCTAATGAAATATTATCTAACTAGTCATCATTCATACTCTACGACTGTTAATTATTGTTTCACATTAAACGCTCCTTGGAGCGTTTTTTATACCTGATTTATCTGCCTTGGCAATTTGAGTCTCTATATATTCAATATTTTTTACTTGTTATGGTAACCACACCAGTAAAAGAGGCACCATAACACCATTTACTCTAGTTACCATCATAGGAGTGAAGTATTTATTACACTATGGTACTTCGGCTGAATAACATTCGATACGCCCAAAATACATCCAAACAAATCGATTTTTGATATAAATATAAAAAACAGGTTGACTCAATGGGTCAAAATCCTTTAAATTGCGTCCGTCGCCCGAATAGCTCAGTCGGTAGAGCAGAGGATTGAAAATCCTCGTGTCCCTGGTTCGATTCCGGGTTCGGGCACCATATTTATATTGGTGGCGACAGCGACTAATAGAATAAAGTTATTTCTCGATACATGTTTTGCAGGTGTGGTGGAATTGGTAGACACGTCAGCTTCAGGTGCTGATGCTCGTAAGGGCGTGGAGGTTCAAGTCCTCTCACCTGTACCAAATAACTTTATCCGTTTTAACAAAAAGGCCTCGCATTGCGAGGCCTTTTTGTTTTTGTTGCCGGTATCACTTTGACGAGTGTTAAAGCCACATATTATTTAGCGGCTCAGGTAGCCTATCAACTGGATTACTCTACTGTATAGTTAATGTTCAGCTCGTTGGCTATAAAATCAGTTGAACGTTAACGCTACAATATCGCTATCTCGTTACGCTCTATCAAACAGTTTGTTCACTGACGAGTCTATCAACTCGCCAGAAAAATCTGCGACAACATAAAACAGCGATTACATCGGCTCAATATAATCCACCATTAACTGCACAGTTTGATTACCTCTAAACTCGTTCACATCAAGCTTATAGACCACACGAGCATGTTTAATGGTTGCATCAGGCCATATTGCTAAATCCACATTAAAAGCAATACCGTCTAACATCGCGTTGCCACATTCCGTTTCAAGTAATAATTTTAAGTGTTTTTCACCCACTATACGCTGCTGTATTACCTTGAATACACCATCAAATAGTGGTTCTTCAAACGACTGCCCCCATGGCCCTGCATTTCGTAATAAAAAGGCAGTATCAAGCGTCATTAACTGGCTCGATAACTCACCATCAGAGAGTAGCTCCCCCGTCAGCTGTTCATAATCTAATACTTCTCTTACCGCATCATCATAAGCTTGCTTAAACTGCTCAAACACATTTGCTTTTAACGATAGTCCTGCTGCCATAGCGTGACCACCAAACTTGGTTATCATTCCAGGAAAGCGACCATTAATGCGTTCGAGTAAATCTCGCATATGCAGGCCTTTAATCGAACGGGCAGAACCTTTTATTACACCATCACCCGCATCGGCAAAAGCAATAACCGGACGATGATAACGATCCTTAATCCGTGAGGCCAAAATACCAATAACACCTTGATGCCAATCATCCTGAAAAATGGCGATGCCCCACGGTAAATCAGCTTCATTGAGTGACACTTTCGATAAACTTTTTAATGCCTCTTGTTGCATGCCCGTTTCAAGTTCGCGGCGCTCTTGGTTTAATCCATCTAATTCCGCTGCCATTCTTCTGGCTAACATGATGTCTTCACACAGTAAGGTTTCAACCCCTAGCGCCATTTCATCTAAACGCCCAGCTGCATTGAGTCGAGGCCCTACCGCAAAACCAAAATCAGCAGCAACAATTTTTTCAGGACTCCGTTTCGCCACCTCAAGCAATGCAGTAATGCCAACACGACAGCGGCCACTTCTGACTCGCTGCAAACCAGCATTAACGAGAATACGGTTATTAGTGTCTAACGACACAACATCAGCGACAGTACCTAAAGCGACAATATCAAGCAATATGCCCAGATTAGGCTCAGTGATTTGCTGTTGTTGATACCAATTACGCTGCCTTAATTGCGCACGTAAAGCAGACATTAGATAAAACGCCACTCCAACACCGGCAATAGACTTACTGGCAAACTGACAACCGGGCTGATTTGGATTAACAATAACATCAGCATTGGGCAAAGTGCTGCCAGGTAAATGATGATCTGTCACGACAACAGTCATTCCTAACAATTTTGCAGCTGCCACCCCTTCAATTGAAGATATTCCATTATCAACGGTAATGAGTACATCAGCATTTTTAGTAAAAGCCACCGCAACAATTTCAGGGCTTAAGCCATAACCATAATCAAACCGATTAGGAATAAGGTAATCAACATGTTTTGCCCCCATCATTTTCAGCGCCAGCATACATACACTAGTCGACGTAGCACCATCAGCATCAAAATCCCCAACAATCAAAATTGATTGCTGCGCAGCAATAGCATCCGCAATAATCACGGCGGCTTCTGCTAGCCCTTTCATACTATCTGGGCGTAATAACTTACTTAGCATTAATTCGCAGTTATCTTCATTGACGCCACGGCGAGCATAGAGCTGTTTCAATAATGGCGATAAAGAAGCGGGTAAATGACTATCATCAACCTGAGGACGACGGACTATTTTATGAGACAAAAGGCAACCTTAACGGGTAATTAGAGAATAGAGCATAACAAAAAGGTGAGCCTAAGCTCACCTTGATTTTACGTTTTTAGCACACACTTTACGACGTTGATTTACTAGTCTGATTTATAAATTCGATTCAATCGTACGTAATAAATCAGCCGGAGCTTGATAGCCAGGTACCATCACACCATTTTCTAAAATCAGTGCCGGTGTACCGTTAATCCCGAACGACATACCTAATTTATACTGGGCCGCAATATCAATATCACAACTTGCCGCTTTAACATTACCACCCGCTTTAGCTTCTGACATCGCTTTTAAAGGATCTTTAGCACACCATACCGCTTGCATCTCGTCTGCATTAGCAGAAGGAATACCTGCACGAGGATAAGCTAAATAACGAATAGTGATACCTAAATCATTATAGCCTTGCATTTGATTGTGTAGCTTGCGGCAATAACCACAGTCTACATCGGTAAATACCGTGACAACATGTTTCTCATTTTTCGCTTTGTAAACCAACATCTCATCTTCAAATGGCTTAAGTAACTCTATACGAGGTCCAGCCAATGCAGCCTCGGTTAAGTTTTTCATGCCTTTATCCATGTCATACAAATTGCCATGAATGAGTTTTGTGCCATCTTTGGTGACGTATAATACACCGCGGTCTGTTAGTGCTTGATATAAACCGTCGATTGGAGATTGTTGAATGAGCATCACGTTGACACCCAAGGTTTCAGTGAGTTTTTGCTTTAACGCTGATTCATTGGACACATCGGTCGCAGGTGCCGCTGACACAATAGGGGCAATAATAAGGCTGGCAACAAGGGCGAATGCTTTAGTTAACTTCATGGTAATTCCTATATTACACGGGTTCATAATCAATAGACCCGACTTCGTAAGCAAAACTTACAGATTTAATTTCGCTAGCGCAACAAATACTCATAATCTTAAATGTAAGGATTTGAAACCTACACAGATACAAATCACACTAAGCTAACCGCGTGGATGATGTTGGCTATGCAGTTGCTGTAAGCGCACTTTAGCAACATGTGTATAAATTTGAGTGGTCGATAAATCACTGTGACCGAGTAATAATTGTACCACACGCAAATCCGCGCCATGGTTAAGTAAATGGGTAGCAAAAGCATGGCGTAACGTATGTGGTGATAAATGACATTGAATACCCGCCCTGGCCGCATACAATTTAATTCGATGCCAAAAGGTTTGTCTGGTCATCATTTGCCCACGACGTGAGGGAAACAATACATCTGACTGCTTCATACTTAATAGCTCGGCACGAGCAAACTTGATGTACTGTTCAACAGCTGTAATGGCCAGCTCACCTAAAGGGACCAAACGCTCTTTGCCTCCTTTACCCATCACCCTCACCAAACCTTGGCGTAAACTAATTTGCTCCATCGTTAAACTCACCAATTCGGTTACCCGCAGCCCTGTAGCATACAACAGCTCTAACATGGCTTTATCTCGGTACTCGATAGGATCATCAATATTTGGCTCTGATAATAAATTATCTATTTGCGCCTCAGACAATGTATCCGGTAATTGACGAACTAACTTGGGCGACTTGATTAATGCTGTAGGGTCTTGGCTTATTTTCTGTTTAACTAATAAGTAAGCATAAAAACGTCGTAAACTACTGAGAAGTCTCGCTGTGCTACTTTTAGCAAATTGTTTATCAAAACGTTCAGCAAGATAGTCACGCAGTAAGGCCTGGTCAACTTGCAGCAAATCCTTACCTTTGGTCAAAACATAACGTTCAGCATTTTGTAAATCTGTACGATAAGATACCAAGGTATTATCACTTAGCCCGTTAGTTGACCACAAGTCATCAAGAAACTGGTTAATTAAGGGATCGGGTTGATAAGCAGGTTTGGCCAAAGCGGTATCCAATAAATAATAAAAAATAAATAATAAAAAACGACGTTAGATAATCTATCATAACGTCGTTATATTGATCTGTTAATTATGATCTATTTAACAATTAAGCATCCGCTTTTTGAGCCTGATTTTGAGGTAAAAACAAACACACAATTGCTGTTAACGCAGTAGGTAGCAACCAAGCCATCCCCTCTGCATGCAGTGGCATAAAGTCAAGGAAGCTCATGTCCATGCCTGCCGTTTGTAACCCATCAAAGATACCGAAAAACAGTGCAACACTCAGCACGACTCGATGCGAAAAAGCAGGTCTAGCAAAGCGTTCTGTCAAAAAGGTTACCAATACCAATGCTATCGCAACGGGGTAAATAGTCATTAACACAGGAATACTGATGCTTATTAATTGCGATAAACCTACGTTAGCGACAGTGGCACATATCACACTTAATAAAACCACTAGTAACTGGTACGATAATTTTGGCATTAATTCATTGAAGAATTCAGAGCAGGCTGTAACTAAGCCAACGGCCGTCGTTAAGCAAGCAAGCGTTACAACCGTTGACAGCATTAAGGTACCAATATTACCAAAATGATGAGTCACATAGTTTGTTAAAATTTGGCCGCCATTGTCTGCACCAATAGCAAAATCGCCTGCTGAAGCACCAAGATAAAACAACGACACATACACAAACGCTAACCCACCAGCAGCAATAAATGCTGCACGAACTAAATACTTAGTTTGATCGGCGGCATCGTTAACGCCTTTTTTGCGTAACAAATCGATGATTAACATACCAAACATCAATGATGCCAAGGTATCCATGGTGTTATAACCTTCAATAATTCCTTTGGTTAATGGACTATTAATATATTCACCGACCGGAAGGTTCACCTCTGCGCCAGGAAGAATAATCACTGAACTGGCTAACCCCACCAAGAGTAAAATCAATACTGGCGTAAGTATTTTACCTACGCTATCGAGTAATTTTCCAGGAAATAAAGATAAAAACATCACAATGGAGAAAAACACCAAAGTATAAATAAGTTGCGCAATACTAAACTCTTTGCCGCCAAGCATCATTAACGCATCTGGATTACTAATAAAAGGTCTCGCGCCAATTTCGAACGCCACCAGCGCAGTACGTGGGGCCGCAAATGCTGGGCCAATGATAATATAAATCGCAATGGCTAATGATGTGGCAGCAAACGCAGGTAATAGCGCCATCACTTTACCGTTAGCTTTCGCAACGGCAATTAACCCTATCAGTGGCATACCCACTGCGGTAATTAAGAAACCGAACATCGCAAAAGACATATTCTCGCCAGCAAGCATGCCAGCAAAAGGTGGGAAAATTAAGTTACCCGCACCTAAAAAAAACGCAAAGGTCATAAACCCTAACCCTAGCGTATCAGTCACACTCATTTTAGTTGTTTGCACTACTAGCCTCGTTTTATTGTTATGTTTTTTAACAAACCTAATTGATTACGCCATAATTAGCTACTGCTGAGCTGAACGAACAATAAATTGTAAAGTTAAAAATACACTTAGAAAATAGTAAACTTTGTTAAGAGAGTAACGAAAATGACTCGCTAGCTCATTATTCAGCATAACATCCCTGTCAAATAGCCTTAATTAGACTTTTTACTCGATTTTACGAGTAAAAAAGCGCGCAAACTAATATCAAATATCGCCTTAATACTCAAGCTCCAGCCCCCTAAACAATTAAAAAAAACTATTTAGTTACGATTTATGGCAAGACTTGTGTACATATCCACCACATCTATGATTTTAAAGTTAATTTTTCGTAACAAAAAGTCAACGGTACAGGTCAGAGGGAATTAACACGCGACAGTAAAAATCAAAGCGGTTATGATCTTATTCGAGTAGTTCATACAATCGAAAGAGTAATCAATTATCTATGTCTTTTACGTTTAAGCAATTTCATATCGATGATCAACAGTGTGGTATGGCCGTCAGTACTGATGCAGTTTTACTCGGTGCTTGGGCTGAACTAACTCAATCAAGGCATATTCTGGATATTGGTGCAGGAAGCGGTTTGCTCAGTTTAATGGCAGCACAACGTAGTCCTCGCCACACGAGTATTATTGCAGTAGAAATAGACAATGCAGCCGCAAAGGCTTGCCAATTTAATATTAAACAAAGCCCTTGGTCAGAGACGGTGCAACTCTTTCACGGTGCTATTCAAGACTTTCAACAACTGCACAAAAAGAATGATGAGCCATTATTCGACCATATTATTTGTAATCCACCCTACTTTGAGCAGGGCACACAAGCCAAAAATAGCGCACGAGCTGACGCCAGGCATACTAATACTTTGCCCTTTGCCGAATTGCAGAGTGTGATTAGCCAATTACTTGCTCCGCAAGGCACGGCAAGTGTTATTTTGCCACTGCAAAGTCTAGCCAGTTTTACTCAACAACTTAACACTTATGGTCTATTCGTTGCTAAGCAGCTTGATATCATTAGCATTGAAGGAAAGGTAGCTAACCGATCAATATTGGCAATCCAGCACTACCCAACAACAACTGAACCACAAACACTCACTCATCCTGCTGTTGAAACTCAGTATCATCAAATGACGATCCGCGACAAACAAGAGCGATATAGCGAAACGATGATAGATTTATGCCGCCCATTCTACTTAAAGCTTTAGCCTGCTCAATAGGTCAGCTATAATACTCAACTATTTTTCAGCGAGACCAGCGCATGCAATTTGAAGATTTCCAGCTCGACCCTAGCTTATTAGAGTCACTCAAGGCCATGGGACACAACACCCCTACCACCATTCAGCAGCAAACTATTCCATTGGCCATGGATCAGCGGGATATTTTAGCGCGTGCGCCAACTGGCACCGGTAAGACGGCCAGTTTTTTACTGCCTGCTTTACAGCACCTTATTGACTTCCCTCGTCGTTTTGAAGGCCAAGCACGTATTTTGGTGCTAACGCCAACGCGTGAATTAGCCAGTCAAATTCATCGTTATGCAAGTCATTTAGCCACTGGGCTTGAGCTTAATATCGTCATTATTACTGGTGGTGTTCCATATGGCCCACAAGAAGAAGCACTTGCAGACAATGTTGATTTATTAATCGCCACCCCAGGTCGATTAATGGAATACCTAGATAAAGACAAATTTGACGCCACTGAAGTTGAAATTTTAATTATTGATGAAGCTGACCGCATGCTTGATATGGGTTTCTCATCAGTAGTGCAATCAATTGCCATTGAAGCTCAAGGCCGCAAACAGAACATGCTGTTTTCTGCCACGCTTGAAGGTAATGGGGTTAACCGTTTCGCTCGCGACTTATTAACCGATCCCGTAATGGTCGATGTTGAAGCGCCACGCAGTGAAAAAGCTAAAGTACACCAATGGGTTCACTTGGCCGACGATCAAGCACATAAATTTGCATTGTTATGCCATATTCTTCAACAAGAAAATGTTACGCGCACCATTGTGTTTGTTAAAACTCGCGAAATGGTCGCCAGCCTTGAAGGCTTATTACTAAAAGCCAATATCCCATGTGCATTTATGCGCGGCGATATGGAACAGAAAAAACGTTTCCAAGCATTGGGTCGTTTTTCTAAAGGCGAAGTTAATGTACTTTTGGCGACAGATGTTGCAGCTCGAGGAATCGATGTTGATGACATTACTCATGTGATTAACTTTGACATGCCACGTTCTGCTGACGCCTATGTTCATCGAATTGGCCGTACCGCTCGCGCTGGCGCAAAAGGAACCGCAATATCACTAGTTGAAGCGCACGATATGCGTATTGTGTCTAAAATTGAACGATACATTGAGATCCCACTGAAACGTCGTGTGATTGAAGAACTTCGTCCTAAACACAAAGAAGCTAAAGTGCCTGGTAAGAAAAAAGCCAATGCAAAAGATGCTCGAGTTAAATCGAAAAAATATAAGAAAAAGTAACTTTTAGGCAGCTTTTTGCAGTGTCCTAAAACACATTGACCAACTAGTATTAAAGCGAATTACTCAGTGATTCGCTTTTTTTATCCCTAAAGCGCTATATATCATCATTAACTAGACCGAATACCGCCACAAAGTGTCAAGATATGTCAATTTATGCACAAAAAACACCCACCAACAAAATAGACTCTAAACCATTAATGGCTATGGATTAATACTTTCATACTGTATTTTATTCTTGCTAAAACATATCAAAAAAACCAACTTATTAAGCGTTAATCGTAGAATCATAAAAAACACAATTTTTTGAAACATTTTATTTACATCAGGCTATTTAGATAAACGTCATACTCTGTTAATTTAGATGCAATGAGTAATAAAATGAATCTGAATGAACATGTTAGCCAACGAAGTTAACTGTCTTT
Source organism: Shewanella sp. S1-58-MNA-CIBAN-0166 (assembly GCF_040310085.1). Classification (NCBI taxonomy): domain Bacteria; kingdom Pseudomonadati; phylum Pseudomonadota; class Gammaproteobacteria; order Alteromonadales; family Shewanellaceae; genus Shewanella; species Shewanella sp. S1-58-MNA-CIBAN-0166. The sequence continues at coordinate 15,951 of NZ_JBEOPN010000006.1, forward strand.
AGCATTATTTCAGCATGGATACGCAAAAGAAATGATAAAAATCATACTAAGAAGATTGTCACCACTCTTGATCATTATTGTATTTGTTGGGCTAGCCCTGGCACTTATTAGCACCCAAGAGACACCCGAGCAAAAAGATGAAGCCATCAGTGTACCGATAATTGATGTGCAAACCGTTACGCCGCAAACCTTATCGCTTAACTTACCCTCCTATGGTGTGGTTAACCCTAAATATAAAACTCAACTTGTCACCGAAGTTCAAGGGCGCATGCTAAGTATTTCAGCCAATTTTGTTGCCGGTGGCGTAGTTAAAAAAGGCGAGCAACTAGCCATTATCGAACCATCTGATTACGAAGCTGACCTTATTCAGGCTGAAGCGACTGTCGCACAGGCCACTGCAGCATTAAATGAAGAGAAAGCCCGCGGTGTTGTGGCTAAAATTGAATTTAAAGATTTTGGTAAAGGCTTACCGCCAGAACTTGGGTTACGTATCCCACAACTGAAAAAAGAACAAGCCAACGTCAAGTATGCAGAAGCGGCATTAGCCCGAGCACAACGTAACTTAGCCCGCACCGTTATTCGCGCACCATTTGACGGCATCATTAAGGCCCGCAATGTCGACTTAGGCCAATATGTCACGTTAGGCACAAATTTAGGTGAACTATACGACACCAGTATCGCTGAAATCAGATTGCCGTTAGCAAATGAAGATCTCGCTTATTTAGAGTCGGTCGATAATCCTGAAACAGCAGTCACACTCACAGCATTGCTGGCGGGTAAACAAGTCTCTTGGCAAGGCAATATAGTGCGCAGCGAAAATGTCATCGACGAACAAACTCGCATGGTCTATTTGGTAGCAGAAATTCATGATCCCTATTTGCGTAACAACAAAACCGAAGGCCAACTACCTTTAAAATATGGCAGTTTTGTTAATGCCGTGATCACAGGTCGAACCGTTAATGATGTGGTAAAACTGCCTCGCCATGTAGTACGAAATGGTCAGGTTGCTGTAGTAAGTGCCGACAATATTATCGAAATACGCCCAGTGAATATTATTCGTTCAGACGTTGACTCCATTTATATTCAAGGCAGTTTCAAAGCGAATGAGCGCGTATCAACCACTAGCATCAACAGCTTAAACTCTGGACAAGCCATTAAAGTTCTTGGTGAAGAAACCAAAACTGAACCAGTCGATACTGACACCCAAGCCGCTACGACTGCAGGTGAATAATAATGGATACTAATAAAGGAATTATCGCCTGGTTTGCTCGCAACAGTGTCGCCGCCAACTTACTGATGGCAGCCTTGCTTATTGGCGGTTTGTTTAGTGCTGTGCTTATTAATAAAGAAATTTTTCCAACGTTTGAATTAAATCTCATCAATATCAATGTGGCCTATCCTGGCGCTGCGCCACAAGAAATTGAAGAAGGGATTAATATAAAAATAGAAGAAGCTATTCAAGATATTAGCGGCATTAAAAAAGTGACGTCTGTTGCCAGTGATAGTGTTGGCTCGGTGACGATTGAAGTCGAAGACGGCTACGAAGTGCAGCAAGTACTAGATGAAGCAAAACTGCGTATTGATGCCATTGCGACCTTCCCTGATAACATCGAAAAACCCAACATTTATCAAATAAAGCCAGAAAACAATGTCATTTGGGTGTCTGTATATGGCGACATGACGCTACATGACATGAAAGAAATGGCTAAAGCGATCAGAGACGACATCACCGATTTACCTGCCGTCACTCGTGCAAAAGTCACTGGTGTTCGAGACTATGAAATTGGCATTGAACTGTCTGAAGACAAGTTACGCGAATATGGCATTACATTTACTCAAGTCGCTTTAGCGGTACAAAACTCATCGATTGATTTACCCGGCGGTTCTATTCGGGCCCAAGACGGTGACATCTTACTGCGTACTAAAGGCCAAGCTTATACTGCTGATGACTTTGCCCAAATTGTGGTAGAGACTCGCGCAGATGGCAGCCGAATTATGTTACCGCAAGTCGCTACCATTAATGATGATTTTGAAGAGCGTTTAGAGTACACCCGTTTTAACGGTAAACCTGCTGCCGTCATTGAAATTACCAGTATTGATGATCAAAATGCGTTAGATATTTCATCTCAAGTTAAAGCCTACGTTGCTGAACGTAAAAAAAGCTTACCAAGCAATATTAAACTTGATACCTGGGGTGATTTAACTCACTACTTGCAAGGTCGTTTAAACATGATGTTGTCGAACATGTTTTATGGCGCCCTGCTGGTGTTTATTATTCTGGCTTTGTTCTTAGACCTTAAACTCGCTTTTTGGGTAATGATGGGCTTACCGGTGTGCTTTTTGGGCACCATGTTATTAATGCCAATTGAACCGTTTAACATGTCGATTAACATGTTGACCTTATTCGCGTTTATTCTGGTGCTGGGGATAGTCGTCGACGATGCCATTGTCATCGGCGAAAGTGCCTATACCGAATTAGAAGAAAACGGCCACTCGTTGGATAACGTCGTAAAAGGTGTGCAAAAAGTAGCCATGCCCGCCACGTTTGGGGTACTCACCACTATTGCGGCCTTTATCCCGATGATTATGGTGTCTGGGCCCATGGGGATTATTTGGAAATCCATCGGTATGGTGGTGATTTTGTGTTTAGCGTTTTCGCTGATCGAATCAAAACTGATTCTACCTGCGCATTTGGCCCACATGAAAATCAAAAAACGCACTACACCGACTAACATTTTCTCGCGCTTTAAATTTGCCCTTAATGAATGGTTACAACACTTTATTCATAATACCTATCGTCACTTTTTAGAACGTTGTATTACGCGACGATATAGCGTGGTGGCGGTGTTTATTGGGGTACTAATTTTGTCGCTTGCATTAGTGCAAAGTGGCAAAGTACGCTGGGTTTTCTTCCCTGATATTCCATCAGATTTTATTCAAGTCCAGCTTGAAATGGAAGAAGGTAGCTCTGAGCAGAACACCCTAAAAGTACTGCAACAAGTTGAGGATGCGTTATATAAGATGAACGCCAAGCTTGAAGAGCAATACGGTTACCCAATGGTAAAACACAGCTATATCGAACTTAGTTCACGCAGCAGTGCGTTTGTGTTTACTGAACTGACTAAAGGCGAAGACCGTGAAATCGACGGCGTCGCAATTGCGGAAGAGTGGCGTAATCAATTACCTGAGTTATTGTCAGTTAAAAAGCTTAACATCAATGCCAGTACCAACGATGCCGGTGGCGATTTATCGTTTCGCTTAACCGCAACCGACTTAGACCAGTTATCTGAGGCCGCTAAGGTACTTAAAGCAAAACTAGCCACTTACGAAGGCGTGTATGATATTACCGATAACTTCTCATCGGGTTCACACGAGATCCGCTTAAACATTCGTCCAGAAGCCGAAGCGCAAGGATTAACACTGTCAGATTTAGCTCGCCAAGTCCGTTACGGCTTTTATGGTTATGAAGCCCAACGTATTTTGCGTAATAAAGAAGAAGTGAAAGTCATGGTACGTTACCCACTTGAGCAGCGCCGCACTGTGGGCGATCTTGAAAACATGCTTATCCGCACCCCGTCAGGCGCAGCGGTACCGTTTTCAACGGTAGCCAATATCGAACTGGGTGAGTCATATGCATCGATCACCCGAGTTGATGGTCGCCGAGCAATTACCATTAGTGCCAATGTGAATAAAAACAATGTTGAGCCATCTAAAGTGGTCGCCGAAATTCAGGAAGACTTTTTACCTGAACTCACCGCGCGCTTCCCAAAAGTGGCTTCAGCTTTAGATGGTGGCAGTTTAGATGAGCAAAATGCCATGCTGGGTTTAGCCCAAGGCTTCTTTTTTGCCATGTTCACCATTTATGCTTTAATGGCTATCCCTTTAAAATCGTACACACAACCGTTAATCATTATGTCGGTGATTCCGTTTGGCATGATTGGCGCCTTGTTTGGCCACTATATTCTTGGTTTATCCATGAGCGTGTTAAGTTTGTGCGGAATTGTGGCGTTAGCGGGGGTTGTGGTAAATGACTCGTTGATTTTGGTCGACTTTGTTAACCGCGCTCGCGAAGAGGGCAAATCGATAATGCAATCGGCTATCGATTCTGGTTGTTACCGTTTTAGAGCCATTATATTAACCTCGCTCACCACCTTTGTTGGCTTAGTGCCGATTATTATGGAAAAAAGCTTACAGGCTAAAATTGTTATCCCAATGGCCACATCGCTCGCATTTGGTATTTTATTTTCGACCGTAGTGACGTTAATTTTGGTGCCAATTTTGTACATCATTTTGGATGATATAAAACGCTTGTGGCAACGATTTTTCAATTGGTGGTGGCAACCTAAACCTGCTGAAAGTGAATTCAGATCTGACGAGCACCATTAATTGAATTAATCCCAATTGTTAACAAAAAAACAGAGCTAACTCAGCTCTGTTTTTTTTGCAGTAAAATCTGCGAGCTGAGCAACATAGTCACCATTAAAATTCAGCTAAAATGACCGCTATAATCTCTATGAAAAAAGCCTGACATGAGCGACACAACTTTACCGATACCCACCTCACCTATACCAACCTTAGTTTACGATATCGGCAAGCACCGTTATCTCAACATTACCGCCAGGTGCACTTTAAGATGCCAATTTTGCCCCAAACATAATGGCTCAAATCAAGTACACGACTATGACTTATCACTCACCCGACGTATTACTGCAGAGGACCTGTTGCCCTTGTTAGGCGATGTTCATGAGGTTGAAGAATATGTCTTTTGCGGCTTTGGTGAACCAACTCTAAACCTTGACTGCTTACTGCAAGTTGCTCATGCAATAAAAGCACAAGGCGGTAAAGTACGCCTAAACACTGATGGCCTGGGTAATCACTTTCATCGACGCAATATTTTGCCAGAGCTCAGTCAATGCATCGACAGTTTGTCTATTTCGCTTAACGCCGATACACCTGAAAGCTACCAACAGCATTGCCGCCCTAAGCTTGCCAATTCGTACACTGCATTACTGGATTTTATTAAGCTTGCACCTCATTACATCCCTCTCGTTCAAGTAAGTGCCATTAACGGACTCGCAAATGTCAACATTGACCGCTGCCGCGATATCGCACAACAAAATGGCGTAGTATTTAAACAACGAGAACTTGATAACATTGGTTAAACAAATAGCGCCTAATCGCAGCTAGACGTTTTCGCCACTGCCGGCTTCATGCTAGTATTGCCACCAAGAGAATGCTAAAAAAGTGGCACCATGTCTAAACACAAAGCAGTGAGTTCTTCAAACTCGTTATTAATTTCTTCACAGGCAACTCATTGGTCGCAACAGCATATTCTTTCGCTGCTAAGCCAATTGATTATTTTATTAATAGCAGTGTTTATTGTCACTAGTATGGTGGTCAATTTAGGCGAGCGTCGCCTACAAGAAGATTGGGCAGACCAACGCTATAGTGAATTACAAACTGTCGCGTCCTTAGCGTCTGACAAAGTGTCATTTTTGCAGTTTAGAACCCAAATCATCGCCAAAGGTGAGTTACTGCGCCAATATCTGCAAAACCCATCAGAAAAGCTGCAATTAAAAACCATCGAAAACTGGGATTCATTAACTAACAATATTCCAGAACTGCTTGGGTTGGCATTGTTTAACCCTCAAGGACAACTCCAGTTTTCCACCACCGGTAGTTTCAATAACATGCAACTTCCCGCGGCATTATTAGGCTCGGGCAGAAATATGGGCGGCGACGACATTTACACTTCACCCATGGCATTTACTCCCATTGATGGCATCTTAGAGCCCTATTTTTATCAGTTATCATGGATAGAAAATCCAGACCAAAGTATCAAAGGGTATTTAGTCACTTACAATTCGATCGTTAAATTACTTGAAACTATAAAACCGGCTTTTTTTAATCAAAATTCACCATTGCTCATGCTGGATACTCAAGGCTTCCTCTATGCAGGAGCCAACCAACCTGCACCACTAGACAATATGCCCGATGCACTTGGAGCAAGTTTAAAGCAGTCTTACCCAGAATTGTGGCGAGTGATGGCTATGAATAACTTTGGCCAGTTTCACAGCCATGATGCCACTTTCGTGTATTTAAAAGTCGAGTTAACCAGTCAATATGAGACTAAAAGAGAATACTTTTTATTGTCTTATATTCGCCATGACGACATTGCCACTCGTTATGCACAATGGCGAATTGTAGTCATTATCGCTGGATGTCTCATCGCACTGTTAGCCAGTTTATTGATTATACTAAGACATCGATTTGTACTCGAGCGACGCGCAAAGCAAAATAGCGTTCAATTGAGCAACGGTTTGTTTAACAGCGAATTAAGCTGCTTAATCGTTAATGATAACGGTCGAATCCAGAGCATTAATGCCAAAGCAGCTGCGGCATTATCTTTGCCAGTTGACGCTCTTAAAGACCGCAGTTTACAACGAGTGTTACACCTTGATGATGATCGCTTCAATCACATTAAAGAGACGTTAATTGAGAATAAGCAATGGCATGGTGAGATCAGTTTAGAAACGCTTAATAGTAGTATGTTGCAAACCCATATTCGCAGTAAAAAATGCCCTAACAGTAATGAGCATTATTGGTTAGTGACATTTGAAGACATTACCGCATTATTTGAAAGCCAGCGCCAAGCCTATCTCTATCAATTAATGAGTAGCGGAGCGGTTGCTACGGCACTCACCGATGCAAATGGATTAATAGTAAAATGTAATAACCAATTTGATAACCTGATGTCTTTACACGGAGACACCAATATTTCGATCACTGAATTACTCGGCGATGAGTTGAAAAATCAATGGCAAAATATTAGTGCACAAATTAGCTTGCAAGGAGAGTGGACTGCGCAAATTATGCCATTTAACCACAGTCGTTATGAGCATTGTTTAAAAACGACGCTAGCAGGCCAGCTGACATTTGAAGGTGATATTGAATACCTTATTTGCACATTTGAACAGACAACCCCAACGGTGTCGGCCCAAAGTAGTAGCAACGTCATTGGCCATAGAAGTGCCATAGTGTTACGTTTAAATGAGCTAGAAAATTATTTTTTCAAACTTAGCGAGCTCACTAAAGAACATTCAAGCTTACTGGTAATGGACATTAACCCAGAAGGGATTTTCAGTAACATGGGTAACATGAGCCAGCTTGAAAAGCGCCAAAAAGACATTGAGCTACAATTATTGATTGAGTTACCGCTTAATTACCAAATAGCACAATGGCAGCTCGGAAAGCTCGTTATCTTACTGACCGAAACAAATGCAAACTCTGCACATCAATATGCGATTAATATGCTTCAAAGTCTTGAAGAAAAGAATTTAGGTGAAGGGATTAACATTGGTATCGCCAGCTATTTGCAGCCACAAAGTTTGGATACATACCTTGCTAACGCTGAAATAGCCTTAAAAAGAGCTAAACAATCTGTTGACCAGAACATTTGCCAAGCCTTTACTCGTCCTACGAATAAACAAAGTAGCACTTAAAGTAACAATTAAAGTAATAACCGCCGTAAAATTGATAGATTAAATCACCTGACGCAGTATTGTGTAACGTCAGGTGATATTCAATTTGCACGGTTGTTTAATGAATGGATAATGCCCATTCATTGGGCTACTCGATGAACATCAACATACTATTATGGTGTCCAACCTAATCTTAAGCGTGTGGTTTCGGATGACTCACCACTTCAGGAAGGATCTCATCTGATTCGAGCCTGAAAGGCTGAACATTATCAGGTAGTTTACTTTCAGTAATTTCAACAATGCTTGAACGATTCATGGTCACTTTAAAGCGAGCATATTCAGGTTGTTGCTTTCCGTCACGTAACACCGCAACCAAATTGACTTGATAACGACGTTCTACAGACTCATTACTAATATTACCTTCACTTTCTGAGTATATTTTAGCTTTTCCTCGCTCTAAATGGCGGGCAAAAGGCACTAAACTGAAGTTCACTTGTTCTTGAATTTGTGAATAATCAGCCTCAAAAGGCTTATTTGCCACCTTAGTCGCAATACGATAATGCAGTACTTCCGAATCCACTTTATTCTGGCTGTGGCGTTGCCTCATAATATCTGCCACCGTTTTGGGAATATCTTGGCTGCGCATGAATTCGAGCCAAACTAACTGCTTAGCCACCACGGTTTGAGTCGTGGTATCCCGTAAAATACGGCTCCATCTTGGACGACCGCGTTGGATAAGCCGCCACATCGCATTACGAAAATCCTCTTTAAAGATTTCCCTGAAACCATAAATAACCGCTAACGTCAGCAACAAGGTCAAGGTTAAGCCATTAAAGAAACCTTGGGCTTTTATAATCAATGCCGATACCACCAACATCACCAACCCAGTGGCGACGCCAGTAACAAATTTCTTTAACCCTACTCCAAGCGGTTTTAATTCTTCTTTTAATACTACGCCTTGTTGAATGAGTCGACGCAATAGCAACATCTTATTTGAAATACGGTTAGCGTCTTGCTGGGTTTGCATAGAGTTATATTTGCATACTTGCTCGCGGTAGTGATTCTCGTTACGGCATAAATTGAGCACTTTTTCTTTAACATCACTATAGTCAGCACTTCTAGGACTACGTGCCAATGTCTTTAATAACTGCTGCTCACAAAACCAAGACAAGTAATTATCGGCATGCTCAAAATAAGATTTCCACTTAGGATCATTCGGTTCATTGCGTCGAAACTTTTTCAATAGTTGCGCAACCACATCACAAAGCTCATCTAAAGCAGGATAAAATTCATTTAATTCTAGTTTTTGGTGCAACTCTTTAACGTCAGTTTCAATGGCGACAGCAAATTGATAAGCGAATAAATTGAGGTATAAACGAAACTCTTCTAAGGTGCGTTTATTTAAACTGACGAAACGGGACTGAACTAAGGGTAAATGCAGCCCTTTAGAATAATAAGAACGACGCCCAAGAATACTACTGTGATAATAATCCTCTTCATCTAAGGTATGCGAACCAATACCCATTTCTGTTGGCAAATAAAAATACAGATCAAATACCCGTTGATCACCAGGGCCCATTTGATGACTGAACTTTATTGATAACGCTTCTTCTTGTTTTACTTTAACTTTTGCCACTATATATTTCACACACCTTTTAAAATTGACACATAACTACTATACCGCAATGGGAATATTAAGCTAAAAGTTAATTTTTTCAATCAAAATCAATCGGAAGTATTGGCTGATAGTAACTGACAGGACCAGATGTTATTACTTGGCAGAAATTTTAACGTTGCTCTCGTCAATGTATTATCTAAGTCAATTACCTGAATCTGCTGAGATACGCTAGAACCAGCCATTAAGTGGTGAGCAGAAACACCATATTCATTTCGTAAATATGGTTGCAGCCGACTGTTTTGTTGCCAACTGATAGGTTGCAGTGTTAACGCTAAATGATAAGTAAATGAGCCAATATCAACATGTTTAACCTTACCTAATAGTTGAGCAATTTCGGTAACGTCGGTTGCGGACTCGAGTTTATAAGTCAGCTGAGCTTGATGGTGATCAATATCTAGCATTAACCATAAATTGCTTTTATCAACCGTTAACGACGACTCTCCTTGTTGACTGAAATAACCATCGGCATGGCAATTGAAATACCAAACATTATGGGTATTTGCAATGCGATTAAGCACACTGGTAGCAATGAATATAATGAATAGAAAACTTAATACAAAAAAAAGTTTGCCGCGTTTTGACTGTAGTAATCGGCGTATTTTAATATGTAATAATAGGGTTCTTAATCTAGCCACAAATGTGTACCTTTTGTAGCCATTGCTGGGTGATAAATGGCGTACCCATATTATCGATACTGACTTTGATACTATTAATTAATGGTGTCGCTTCACTGGAGTCGGTTAAAGTGAAACTCATATAATCTTGATTGGCCGACAAAGCAACGTGAATGGAATCCCAGCGAATATTGTGACAAAGGCGTAGTTGCGATGATAAGCAGTCCGCATGCAAAATGGCATCTTGCTGATTATTATTGTCAAACACAAACAACTGAACAATACGTCCATCAGGGCTTAGCACTTGTCGCAATACATCGGCTTGAGCAAACTCTGGAGGGTTAAGCTTAGAGTAAACAAATAATAATACACATAGTAGAATAACAATAATAAACAGATACTGACCTAAAGATAATAGCCGTTCAGGTAATTCCAAGATTTTAGTACGCTTAGCGGTTGCAGTTGAATATAAAATCACCCCCTGTTCAGGTACATATTCAATAAGGTTGGTATGGCGCTTACACATGTAATTAATAATTTTGCCGATAATATCGAGTAGTTCAGCATGAGATAATTGATGAGGACAGTCGCCTGAAATGGCCACTGTTTCAAGCATAGATAAGGGAACGACTTGACCACGATGCAGGACTAACTGGCTCAGAATCCAATACTCGTGATCATTTAAATGCCACTGGGCTGCCGTGGTCTGATCGACCAACAAACGTTGTGTATTGTCGAACCAACAACATCCTATTTGCATCGCCCTGTCTCAGTGTATCGACTGATTCAAAAAGTATACTCTCAAAGTGAGAGTTTAATGGATGTTAAGCCAGCTATCCTCCGGATAATATTGCTAATTCGTGAACCAGTCCGCGAATATAGCGATTATTTGCGCAAGGTATAATTGCATGATATTGAATATAGAAATTGCTAATTAATCTTATTGTTAATTCATATTATTGTTAATTCATATTATTATTGATTCATATTATTGTTGATTCGCCCAGGTTTAAAATGGGAAAGGTTAAGACCATGGTCAATACAGAGCTAATATTATTGCTGGTGATCGCGCTGGCAATAGCAGAAATTGAGCCATCAATAGCAAGCTGATTAAAAGTAAAATCAACCTAATTAGCGATGAATAACGGTTGGATGTATATTGACAAGCGAGTGGATGCCTTAGTGTACTACCGATTGAATAAGTAAGTTACGGCTTCACAATGGCTCAATAGTCAGTGTTTTTGGTATATAGGTAAGACAATATTACAGCTAACAGCCCATAAAAAAAGCTGGCAAAGCCAGCTTTCTGTTACTTACACTCAAGTGAACTAGGCTTTAGATTAGTCACTTAAAATGCGTAAAGTAATGTCATGTTTGTTTCAGTATCAGTGCTTTCTTTGTCATCAAGCGGTTCACTGTTATAACGCACAATAACGGCAAATTTCATCGCTAGAGCACCTACGATATTGGCAGTTAATGAAGTTTCAGAACGCGCATCTAATTTACTACCCCAATCGGCAATAAATTTCTGTTGGAACTTAGATGAATCACTGATCTTGGTTTGGAAATCAATCACCGCGTGAGCAACAACGCTGTCGTCGCTATCATAACCTTCTGCCAGTGCTGATTCTTCATCAAGTTGTTGGTAAATATAACCAGGACCCGCCTCCGCTTTTAAAGACATTCTGTCGGTATCAATAAAACGGTAACCATAACCAGCTGACGTCGTTGAAGTGAAATCATAACCAGTGAATGGATCAACTTCATAGTTAGTGTTAGCAAACAAATAGCTCAAATCATTAATTTGATAGTCACCTTGCACACCAAGAAAATAACGCTTTGCAGTCACTTCTTCGGTATCTTCTTTGTATAATCCTTCAAACACATACTCGTTTTCCCAGTCACCTAATTCTTGTTTCAACGCTAGGCGCGCTTTAAACGAAGAAGTATCGGTATTACCTGTGGTTAAAGTCGCACCTAATTCTGCTTCACCAGCAAGAGTGGCATCACCTTCAACAAACTCACTTCCAGCATGTGCTGCAAATGGCATGGTTAGTGTAATAGCTGCAGTAAGTAGCAGTTTTTTCATGTCATTTCGTCCTTTATTTACGATTTACAAAATCTAATGGGGGGTCATGCGCTTAAAATTCCCACGCATACTAACACTTTGATCGCAGAATTGAAAAATAGTCATCCCCTTAAGCGTTAAGCAACAAGGCTCTTAGCCTGCCAACGGCCACTGCGCCAACGCCACAACATCGCCAACCCTCTAACCCACTCATCAAGCGCTAAGGCAGCCCAAATACCCAATAAACCATACTCTAAATGGATCCCGAGATAATAAGCACCTGGTACCGCGATACACCACATTGAAAATAAGCCCATAAAAAACGGAAACTTGGCATCGCCGCTAGCTCTTAACGCATTAATCACCACTAAATTAAAAGTTCTACCGGGCTCCATAACTAACGTGAGTACAAATAATTGCCCCACAAGGACAATAATGTCCTGTTCATCAGTAAACAGACCGACAAGGTTAGGTCCCCATATTGCAACGAATAAAGCCACAACACTGGTAACAATCAAACCCAATTTTAATGCGCGATACATTTGATGCTCTGCAGCTTTTAATTGCTTAGCACCCACCATATGACCAATAATAATTTCGTTACCTATGCCTATCGATAGCCCGAACAATAAGATAAACATACAAATTTGAAAATATAATGACTGCGCCGCTAAGGCTTTATCACCCATTAAGCCAACAAATGAAGTGACGACCATAAATTGCAGCATCCACGAGACGTTTTCGCCGGCGGCAGGTAAACCAATGTGAAACACTTTTTTTAGCATGACTTTATCTGGACGCAAAATACTCGGAATGTGTAATGGTATTTTGGTATAGCGTACAAACAACACCATCATAATGCTCACACCCACTAGTCGCCCAACAACAGTACTAATCGCAACCCCTGCTACACCCATTTGTGGCAAACCAAACCAACCATAGAGCAATAATAAGTTGCCGATAAAGGTGATCACATTCATCGATAATGTTACCCACATAGCTTGCTGGGTAAAACCATGAGCCCGCATTCCGGCCGCTAAGCACATGGCCATCGCTTCGGGAATTAAACACAAACCGACAATTTGTAAATACAATTTACCATCGGCCATAAGCTCCGCAGGTAAGTTCATTAGATTCAACATCATGGTTGAGCCGGTTAAAATACCTACCGCTGCGACCAAACCAACTAAAAAATTGAATCCGATAGATGAATACACTACGGCACTGGCTGCAGCTTTATTATTAGCCCCTAAATACTGAGTAATGACAACACTAGCGCCAATACTGACGAAACTAAATAACGTAATGGCCAGTTCAAACACCATATTACCAACCGACAGCGCCGCTACACCTTGATACGACACATGGCTTATCATAAAAGTATTAATTGCTGCCGTTAAAAAGTGCAAAGCAAAGTCGACGAACAATGGCCAGGTCAGTGAAAATAAGGATAAAGGTGCATTCGGCTTAACAAGCATATAATGAGTTCAACTATTAAAGATGGCTAACGGAATAAGGTTATATCAATAAATGATGACGTTTTTGCGTCAATTTTTAAGGCGAGGATGATGCTAGATAGCGTTTAAAAAAACAACGTTTTTCGTTATTAATTTACAAAAAAATCAGCTCATTCAAAAAATGAGCTGATTTGCTGTTTTAACGTAAAAAAGGTTTACATGATTTTAGGGTCAAGTTCACCAGATTGATAAGCTTTATACATTGCTTGTAGTGACTTAGGCTTAATTTTAGAGGCCATACCCGCACAACCAAATGCTTCATAACGAGTAGTACAAATGTCAGCCATCGCTTCCATTGATGCTTTTAAGAATTTACGCGGATCAAATTCTGCAGGATGTTCAGCTAAGAATTTACGCACTGCACCCGTTGATGCCAAACGTAAATCGGTATCAATGTTCACTTTACGCACACCGTGCTTAATACCTTCAACGATTTCTTCTAATGGTACGCCGTAAGTTTCTGGAATTTCACCACCATACTGGTTGATGATTTTCAGCCACTCTTGCGGTACAGAAGATGAACCGTGCATCACTAAATGCGTGTTAGGGATACGCGCATGAATTTCTTTAATACGGTCTATACGTAATACATCACCAGTAGGTTTACGGCTAAACTTGTACGCTCCATGGCTGGTACCAATCGCAATAGCTAATGCATCAACATGAGTATCGGCAACAAAACGCGCTGCTTCTTCTGGAGTTGTTAGCATTTGGTCCATGCTGAGAATACCCGCAGCACCCACACCATCTTCTTCGCCTGCTTGGCCAGTTTCTAAACTGCCTAAACAACCGATTTCACCTTCAACTGACACACCACATGCATGAGCAAAAGCCACAGTACGACGAGTCACATCCACGTTATACTCGTATGACGCGGGTGTTTTACCATCGGCCATCAACGAGCCATCCATCATGACTGATGACATGCCTAACTGGATTGAGCGCTGACAAATGTCAGGATCAGTACCGTGATCTTGATGAATACATACCGGAATATCTGGATACTGCTCAAGCGCAGCAGCCATAAGATATTTTAAAAACTGTGGGCGAGCATATTTACGTGCACCAGCAGATGCTTGCACAATAACAGGGCTGTCAGTTGCTTCAGCCGCTTGCATAATTGCACGCATTTGTTCAAGGTTGTTCACGTTAAATGCAGGGACGCCATAACCATGCTCTGCAGCATGATCAAGCAGTTGTCGTAGAGAGATAAGAGCCATTTTGTTCTCCATTAATAGGGTGATTACTCACCTAGGTCGCTATCGTTTGGACGGATTTTAAACTCTGGCACAACCTACATCCTGTAGGTTATGACAGAGCATTTTTTTATAATAATTATTATTAGGTTTTACGGTACAAATACTTGATATGTGATCTAAGCGCCACGCTTTTCAAGCATTGCTACAGCGGGTAATTCTTTACCTTCTAAAAACTCAAGGAAAGCACCACCGCCGGTTGAAATATAAGACACTTTGTCAGCAATGTTATACTTATCGACTGCCGCTAGCGTGTCACCACCGCCAGCAATAGAAAACGCTTTAGAATTAGCAATGGCTTGGGCAATACGCTTAGTACCTTCGCCGAATTGATCAAACTCAAACACGCCAACAGGACCATTCCAGACGATCGTCCCTGCTTGTTCAATAATTTTAGCCAGTGCTTCTGCGCTATCTGGGCCGATATCAAAAATCATATCGCTGTCGGTCACGTCTGCTACTGACTTTAATGTTGCAGTTGCAGTTGGGCTAAATTCGCTTGCTACAACAACATCTGTTGGTACAGGGATATCACCACCACGGCTTCTAGCATTTGCCACAAGACGCTTTGCTTCTTCCACTAAATCAGCTTCATACAATGATTTACCGACGTTATAACCCGCAGCTGCGATAAAGGTATTGGCAATACCGCCACCCACAACAAGCTGGTCAACCTTAGTTGATAGGCTTTCAAGCACAGTTAATTTAGTCGACACTTTAGAACCACCTACTATCGCCACCATTGGACGAGCAGGGTTATCAAGCGCTTTGCCTAATGCATCTAATTCTTGCGACAATAATGGTCCAGCACAAGCAATAGGAGCATAAACACCTACACCATGAGTCGATGCTTGGGCACGATGAGCCGTACCAAATGCGTCCATTACATACACATCACATAATGCTGCCATTTTTTTAGACAGAGCTTCATCGTTTTTACCTTCGCCAATATTAAAGCGAACGTTTTCAAATACCACAACTTCGCCAACATTCACGTCAACGCCATCAAGATAATCACTCACTAAGCGCACTGGGCAGTCTAACGCTTTAGCTAAATAATCGACTACCGGCTGCATTGAATATTCAGCGTTAAACTCGCCTTCTGTTGGGCGGCCTAAATGAGACATCACCATTACGGCAGCGCCTTTTTTCAATGCGAGTTGAATGGTAGGTAATGATGCGCGTAAACGTGCATCACTTGTTACAACACCGTCGCTGACAGGTACGTTTAAATCTTCACGAATAAGCACACGCTTATTTTGTAGATCTAAATCTGTCATGTTAATAATTGCCATAATTAGCAGTTCCTTTTTAAGTTAATACAAAGTCTTGCTGCGCAACCGGCTTAACCCATTGCGACATAATCTGTTGATATTATCGATCTAACTTTGCTTGAATCATCGCTAAGCTAGTATCCAGCATGCGGTTGGCAAAACCCCATTCGTTGTCGCACCATAATAATAATTTGACCAAGTGGCCAGCACTGACACGCGTTTGGGTTCCGTCTACAATACTTGAACGTGGATCGTGGTTAAAATCACACGATACCAGAGGCTCGTCAGTATAGCCTAAAATACCATTAAAACTGCCGTTTGACGCAAGTTGTAACACACGGTTAATTTGCTCAATATTGACTTTTTTCTCTAGCGTGACAGACAAGTCGATCGCGGTCACATTTATGGTTGGCACCCTAACAGAAATCGCTTCAAACTTATCTTTCATATGCGGCAAAATACGCTCAATGCCTCGCGCTAATTTTGTGTCTACCGGAATAATAGATTGACCAGCAGCACGAGTTCGACGTAAATCATCATGATAAGCATCGATCACTTGTTGATCGTTCATCGCCGAGTGAATCGTGGTAATGGCGCCACTCTTGACTTCAAAATGCTTATCCAATACATCGATAACCGGAACAATACAATTGGTAGTGCAAGATGCGTTAGAAATAACGGTATGCTCTGCGCGCAACAAATCATGATTAACACCATATACAATGGTCTCATCAACATCTGCAGAAGAAGGATGGCTTATCAGCACTTGCTTAGCACCTGCATGAATATGTGCTTCGCAAGCTTGACGATCAATTAAGCTGCCGGTGGCTTCATAAACGATATCGATATCAAGTTCAGCCCAAGGCAATAAATTAGCATCGGGTTGATTGAGTAATAAAATGCTGTCATCACCAATAAGCAACTGATCACCATTTAGCTTAACGGTATGCTTGAAACGACCATGAGTCGTGTCATATTGAGTTAAATGACATATGGCTTCTGGCTTTGCCAACTCATTGATCGCCACAATTTGGATTTGTTGACGTTTTCCAGATTCGTACAATGCACGAAGTATTGAGCGGCCAATCCGGCCATAACCATTAATTGCAACTCGAATCATTTAGGGTCCAGAGTAATTATCCGAAGCACTTATTATTCAACAAATTATGATAAAAACATCTATTAATAAGTGACTTAGCATATATTATTTCACGTGAATTAAAGAGATAAAAAAACGGCCTACAATAGTATTGCAGGCCGTTATTATACAGATTAAACACCTAATAGATAAGTGTTTAATCTCAGATGATTATCCTAAAGATTGGACAGTTTTTACTACATTATCAACAGTGAAGCCGAAATGTTTAAGTAAATCACCACCAGGAGCAGACTCACCAAAGGTGGTCATACCCACTACAGCACCATCAAAACCAATATATTTGTACCAGAAGTCAGTATGTGCCGCTTCAACCGCAACACGTTTAGTGACGCCTTTTGGTAGTACAGATTCTTTGTAAGCAGCATCTTGCTTATCAAACTCAGTCGTAGAAGGCATAGAAACTACTCGCACTTTTTGACCTAGTTTGGTGAGCTCTGCGGCAGAATCCATCGCCAACTGCACTTCTGAACCTGTGGCAATCAAAATCACATCAGCAGTGCCTTGGCAATCAGACAGTACATAACCACCTTTAGCTACGTTAGCTAATTGCTCAGCAGTACGCGCTTGTGCCTTAAGACCCTGACGGCTAAAGATTAATGAAGTTGGTGCATCACGACGTTCAATCGCCGCCTTCCAAGATACTGCCGTTTCCGCAGCATCACATGGACGCCAAACAGCCATATTAGGCGTTAAACGTAAGTTAGCTAATTGCTCAACCGGTTGGTGAGTTGGGCCATCTTCGCCTTGACCGATTGAATCATGGGTATAAACGAAAATGTTTTGAATGCCCATTAATGCTGACATACGTACCGCGTTACGTGCGTACTCCATGAACATCATGAAAGTTGCGCCATAGTTAATAAAACCACCATGTAACGACGCGCCGTTCATAATACCGCTCATACCGAATTCACGTACACCGTAATAGATGTAGTTACCGGCAGGATCGTCTTGAATACCTTTTGAACCAGACCAAAGCGTTAAATTAGAACCGGCTAAGTCAGCGCTACCGCCAAGTAATTCAGGCAACATAGCACCAAAGAAACCAATTGAATTTTGAGACGCTTTACGACTCGCAATACCTTCGGCTTTATCTTGGCTTTCTTGGATAAAGGCTTGTGCTTTTGCTTCAAAATCTGCAGGTAAGTCACCTTTTAATACGCGACGTTCATATTCTGCAGCCAGTTCAGGGAACGCAACTTGGTAAGCAGCAAACTTGTCATTCCATAATGACTCGTTAGCAACACCTTTATGTTTAGCATCCCAACCAGCATACACATCAGATGGGATTTCAAAAGGAGCGTGTGGCCAGTTTAAGAACTCACGAGCTGCTGCAATTTCAGCATCACCTAATGGTGCACCATGACAATCATGGCTACCCGACTTGTTAGGCGAACCAAAACCAATAATGGTTTTACAGCAAATCATCGATGGCTTATCTGTTACAGATTTAGCTTGTTCAATCGCGGCGCGGATAGCATCAGGATTATGACCATCTACATCGGCAATAACGTGCCAGCCATAGGCTTCAAAACGCTTAGGAGTGTCATCAGTGAACCAGCCTTCAACATGACCATCGATAGAAATACCGTTGTCATCCCAAAATGCGACTAACTTTCCAAGGCCTAATGTTCCGGCTAATGAACTGACTTCGTGAGAAATACCTTCCATTAAACAGCCATCACCTAAGAAACAGTAGGTGAAGTGATCGACGATGTCGTGGCCTGGACGGTTAAACTGAGCCGCCAAGGTTTTTTCCGCAATAGCCATACCAACAGCATTACTCAAACCAGCGCCTAAAGGACCGGTTGTAGTTTCAACACCAGGGGTATAACCATATTCAGGATGACCAGGCGTTTTTGAATGCAGCTGACGGAATTGCTTTAGCTCTTCAATAGGCAATTCATAGCCAGTTAAATGCAATAAAGAGTATATAAGCATAGAGCCATGACCGTTTGACAGAACAAAACGATCGCGATCGACCCAGTTAGGATTAGTTGGATTGTGCTTTAGAAAATCATTCCATAGCACTTCGGCGATATCTGCCATCCCCATTGGGGCACCTGGATGACCAGAGTTAGCTTTTTGAACCGCATCCATACTTAGGGCGCGAATAGCGTTAGCGAGTACTTTACGAGATGACATGCTCTCTCCTGCTTGTTTGTAAGGTCTAACGGGCAATTGTGAAGCCATATTTTCCCCTACAAGGCGATGTGACGCAAATTAAAATTTTTCGGGTTTCTTTTTAACCGTTAAATAAACGGTGATTTCATACAATGCCAATAAATAAACATCGTAAATACAGCACAAAATGGTCATCATGACCATAACATGAGATAAATACAGAGTAATTATTTATTGCCACTTATAAATAAAAAGTATCGTGATTGGCAGAGCTATGGCTCTGATTAGGCAATATAATCTCTAATCTATCAAAAACATTGTCTATTTTTATGATAAATACACCGCGCAAGTCGATGAGCATTTAAATAAAGCAATATGAATCAAACACTTGATTTTTCACCAGTATAAACATATCTATGATTAACAAAAAAAATTATGCTCCATTGCACAATTCTCCAGTTAAATTCGTACAAAGGGGTGTTATCAAATTAGATTTCGACTAAAATAGACGTCTAGACGTATATTCAAATGCAACCAACGAGATTCTCCTATTATGGCAAAGCACTTGTTTACCTCTGAGTCTGTCTCAGAAGGTCATCCAGATAAAATCGCCGATCAGATTTCTGATGCGGTATTAGACGCAATACTTGAGCAAGATCCAAAGGCTCGTGTTGCGTGCGAAACGTATGTCAAAACCGGTATGGTATTAGTGGGCGGTGAAGTCACCACTTCTGCTTGGGTAGACATTGAAGAAATTACCCGTAAAACCGTACGCGAAATCGGTTACACCAATTCAGATATGGGTTTTGATGCTGATTCATGTGCGGTACTTAATGCCATAGGCAAACAGTCACCAGACATCAATCAAGGTGTTGATCGTTCAGACCCTGCAGAGCAAGGTGCTGGTGATCAGGGTTTAATGTTTGGTTATGCCAGCAATGAAACTGATGTATTAATGCCTGCACCGATTACTTACGCGCACAAATTAGTTAAGCGCCAGTCTGAAGTACGCAAAGACGGCACACTACCTTGGTTACGCCCAGATGCTAAAAGCCAGGTAACGTTTGCTTATGATGATGGCAAAATCATCGGTATTGATGCGATTGTATTATCTACTCAACATCGTGAAGACGTGAGTCAAGCTGATTTAATTGAAGCGGTAATGGAAACTATCATCAAGCCGGTATTACCTGCTCAATGGTTAAACAAAGACACTAAATACTTTATCAACCCTACTGGTCGCTTTGTGATTGGTGGCCCTGTTGGTGATTGTGGTTTAACAGGTCGTAAAATTATTGTAGATACCTACGGCGGTATGGCTCGTCACGGTGGTGGTGCTTTCTCTGGTAAAGACCCATCAAAAGTAGACCGTAGCGCGGCTTATGCTGCACGTTATGTAGCTAAAAATATCGTTGCAGCTGGTCTAGCTGACCGTTGTGAGCTACAAGTGTCATATGCTATTGGTGTTGCAGAGCCAACGTCTATTAGTATTGAAACATTCGGTACCGGTAAAGTATCAGAAGAAGTATTGATTAAATTAATACGTCAACACTTCGAATTACGTCCATACGGCTTAACAGCAATGCTAGATTTGGCACGCCCAATCTATCAGCAAACTGCTGCTTATGGCCACTTTGGCCGAGATATCTTCCCTTGGGAAGCGACTGATAAAGCTGAAGCACTTCGTGCAGATGCAGGTTTATAATCAGCCAGCATAATTATCGTCTTAAGCTAGTGTCTGTATTAAGCTAACACGATAAAAAATAAAACCGCCAACTGGCGGTTTTATTTTATCTATCATTGGCAATACAATGATTTGATCTCAACATTTAATCTCAACATTTAATATCAACAATGGCTCAGATTATGTATCAACCCACTTGGCTAAACACAAAGATAACAGCAAACCACCAGCCATCAACGGCAACTAACCCCTGTGCGATAAACAGCCCTGTTACTAACATTCCAGCCATTAACTTGCCAGCCATTAAACAGTGGTCTGCAATCAAGTTATTCTATCGTCAACATATGCCTTATGCTCGATTAGCTCAGAAAGAGTCTGTGGCTGTCATTCATCATCTAAGCCCACCAGCTACTGATGAAGTTGATATAAGCCAGCAAAAAATAATCGCTGCGGTAAGAGTTAAACCTATTGGCCAATATCAATTAATCAATGGATTATTGGTTCACCCTGACTACCGTGGACAACAGCTTTCAACTCAGTTATTGAAATTTATCGCGCCCAAATTAACCGCTAAAAATTGCTTCTTGTTTGCTCATCCGTGGTTAATTGGCTTATATCAACAGCAGCACTTTATCGTTATAGATCAAAATGACGTGATAGGTCAAAATGATTTATCAGCGATACCAGCAGACATCACTCAGTTGTATCGTCGCTATCACAGTGAACAACGACCACTAGTGTTGATGCAGCTCAATGATCCCGATAAATAATCTAGATTAACAATCTAACTCAATAAGATCAATGAGCCAAACTCAGACAAAATCTAGATCGTATTAAAGCCTCTCAAGGCTATTGCACACCAATAAATTTAGCCCAAATAGACTTAAGCGTAATCAAACTAAGTCAGCATAAGTACAAGGTGATCGAACTCGTTAACAATGATCGAAATGTGAACTTTCAATACACATAAACGACACTTGTTGCATTGTCATTACGGGCACTACTTTAACACTGATAGAAGCTAAGTTAATCCGCTCGACATCGGTAAATAGCGTAATCGCTGCTTGATAATTATTGGTTACGCCACAAAATAGCCACATGTCTTGCCAGCGCACAAAATACCCCGATTGCTGCAATTGCCGATCATCTGGATTTTGTAAATCGGCTTCAACACACTCATACAACTCTGTCGCGTCAGCCAACACCGCGGCTATTAGCTTCATATTGTCAAATGCAGATAATCTTAAATCCAAATAGGGTGAAAAGAGTGCTTCAAAGTTAGTACTCATAATATTCCTCATAAATAACCACTTTATCAACACCCCTTAGTATAACGATCACGTAATATTAGCTGTGGCCAGTAAACAATAATCACGTTGTTCAAAACGAAATTGATCAATCTCTGTCATTGCGGCTTTTTGTTGATGTGCTGCCAACGAACGCGCATTGTCAGCGGCAACATACGTCACCATAAATGGAAAGGTATCTGCCACTTGTTTTTTTAATTCGGTAACCAGCGCCGAAAAAACTCCCTGGCCGCGTTTTGATTCTTGTATCCAAACGGGTCCATATTGGCACGTGTTAGTCGTCGATAAAGCTTGTCCATTTAAATCGGCAAACTTAAGTTTTTGAATAATATGTCGGTACAATGGTTGCGAGGAAAAAAATGACCATTTTGCCGCCATCACATATCCAATGATCACCCCTTGCTCTTCAGCTACGATAAACCAATGTTGATTTATCAACTGGCTCACCTCTGCTTTGGTAAATGAATGAGCATGAAGTTGGCTATTTGAACCTACCAACTCATCATCAACATGGGCTCGTTCTAACTGCACAATAGCAGCAACATCGGTTAATAACGCCTTACGGATAATAAATGACAATGATTATTCCTTTGACCCTGAATTGGGAGATTGTTTCTTAGCCCATTCTATCACTAGCGCAACGGGCAGCGGAGACATAATTAGTGTTCCCACGCCAATGAGTGAAGCAATGACCAACATCCCACTGACTTGTTGACCGATATCACTTTGCCAATATAAGCCGACACCCACCAACAACATGATTAAACCGACGAAATGTAACACTTTAACTAATTTGATCATTTGCGACTCTTTAATACGTTAAATAATGTTCATTAATCCAAAACATTACAATTATTTACGCTCTTATTCACACTCAAGTAGTAGAATAACGGCAATTTTTTGGTATATGGAAATCTCTCAACATGATAAAGCATATTCTCGGCGCCACTGTTATATTTTTAGGCCTTAGTGCTTGTCAAAGCCACACTCAAATTGTCTCAAATGAACAATTAATTGGTACTTGGCATGTAGAAGTCGTCCTCGACACTCCTACCATTAATAATAGCCCAGCAAATTTAGTTTTTGCTCCAAACGGTGAACTGACAGGTAATAATAGCTGTAATCAATTTTTTGGTCGTTACGCCCAACAAGGTCACTTGCTTCAACTTGCACCATCAGGTTCGACTATGAAAGCCTGTATCGATAGTTTAATCACCCAAGAAGCTGAACTGATGCAAGCGATTTCATTGGTAGAACAAGTTGATTTCTCTAAAGGAAAACTCAATCTATTGTCTATAAATGGTGATACGCTATTGGTACTGACAAAACAATCGTTACCCTTATCCTAAAGCCTATGGTTTAAATGAGTCGCCGGATTAGTTATTAGTGTCAGTTTAAAGTTCCATTAAAAAATGAATTTTTATTCAATAAATCTGATTCTTTCTTGACTTAATAAGTCAATCTATTCAAAATGTGCTAGATTTTTGAATAACAACTATAAGATGAATTATCACTATGCCAGCGACAAGAAATCAGGATGAGCTCGTACGCACTTTTAAAGCGATTCTCAAAGAAGAACGTTTTGGAAGCCAAAGCGAGATTGTTAATGCGCTTCAAGCCGAAGGATTCGGTAATATTAATCAATCTAAAGTATCACGTATGCTCAGCAAATTTGGTGCTGTACGCACTCGCAACGCTAAGCAAGAGATGGTGTATTGCCTCCCTGCCGAGCTAGGCGTACCTACTGCGGGTAGCCCAGTTAAAAATTTGGTATTGGATGTCGATCATAACCAAGCCATGATCGTGGTAAGAACTAGCCCTGGTGCTGCGCAATTAATCGCTCGTTTGCTCGATTCAATAGGCAAACCAGAAGGGATATTAGGTACTATTGCCGGTGATGATACTATTTTCATCTGTCCAGCAAGTATTAAAACCATTGATGAGACATTAGAAACGGTTAGATCTTTATTCAACTATAGTGAATAAAAAACCATTTCAATAAAAAAGCAATGCCATGGCATTGCTTTTTTATTACCTAAAACTGGCGTTTACGCATCATCAAATTGAGTTAAAAAATCCAATGATGGCACAAAGAAAGACGACCCAGTCAGCGCTTTAGTAAACAACATCAAATGATCATGATTCCCGTGACCATCACCGTGCACCATACTGCGGAGCATTTGTTCGAAGTGATCCGGTGTACGACATACTGAAATAAACATCAATCCTTGTTCTCTAATCGAACCATATGGCATGCTTTGACGTAAAATTTCTAATGCGTTACCGTGTGGATCTTTTAAGTTAACTCGTTTTGTGTGGCTGGTTAATGGCTTATCTTCTGATTCATACTCAATATCATCAACTTTGGTACGACCAAAAATATCTTCTTGTTTTTTAAGCGGTAAACGATGCCACTTACTTAAGTTATGCATGTATTTTTGAACATGAACATAACTACCAGAGACAAATTCTTGATCTTCATCACCGACAAGTGCAACTTGTTGACGATGGCGTCCTTTAGGGTTTTCAGTACCATCAACAAAACCAGTTAAGTCACGACTGTCCATAAAGCGAAAGCCACGTTCCTCATCGACTAACTCGACCAAATCTTCAAACATTTGGTTAATTTCATTGGCGACAAGATGCAAAATATCATAGCGATCACAACGGATATGAATAAACAGATCATATTCCATTGCAGGTGCATCACGGTTACCTTCACTCATGGCCGGAAAAGGTTTTAATAATGCAGGGCGAGATTCTGGATAAAAGGTATCCCAAAAATTAGCCCCAATACCCACAAAGCCATTAAAAGCACTGTCGGCATATTGATCCGTGAGTTCATAAATATACTGCGCTACATTAGCAATAGATGGGCGTAACTGATCTTCAACACCATCGTTGGCATTAAACATCAAGTACACACTGTGTAAATTCCCTTCTGCGCAAATTCCTAACTGTTCACGAGGCATAACTTGGTTACCCATATTAACTTCATCCATCTTAATACTAAATGTCGGCCTAAACGGTGATAATTTAACGTTTTGATGTTATTCGACGGCGATTAACATCTCTTACCAGTTAAGCTAATCATTAGATTAACTTAATCAAATTTAAATTACTTGAAGTGTACTCACATTTAGCCCGTTTGTAATACATATTGTATTCATATTCGTGCAGATAACAGCTTGATCATTCATTACAATTGTTAACGAACTCACTAGAGTTAAGGGCCAAAAAGTAAGCCCTAAATCAGATATTTAGCCTATGTCATCGTAAAATTAGCAATTATTTTGCAAGCATGAGGTAAGTATCTTATTGCTGGGGTGTTTAAAGCAGCGTTATTACAAGTTAATAACGTACTGTTAGCAACACTTTTAGCAAACAAAGGGTAATTTGATAACCACTTTCCCCGAACTAAGGTTCACTGCAGGCTGGACAATTAAAATTACAGCATTGATAGTTAATTAAAAATCACCAGTGGATGCGCTGTAATATTTATGTCCACTCGTTGACCGGGCATTAACGTCGTTGATTGGCTACTGACGTCCAAAATATCATCGCCAATTTGGACCTGATAATGACATACCGTACCAAGGAAATGCCTTTCGACAATGCATCCTCGGCCATTGATACAAGGATGTAACTCAATTTGCTGTGGTCTCAATAATAATTGCCCTTGGCTGCCAACAGGTAAAGACAATGCTTCTGTGCTGCTAAGATCGCCCAAGGAATAGTGCACTTGATGGCTGGAGGTGACCGTAACAGGTAAATAATTACCTGCGCCTAAAAAGTCGGCAACGTAGCGATCAGTTGGTGCACTGTATAAGGTTTCGGCTTTACCATGCTGAATAATGGCGCCATCCTTAAATAAAGCCAGTTTATCTGCAAACACAAATGCTTCATCTTTACTGTGAGTCACAAACACGGCACTGACATTACGTTGTTTCAATATGGCGCGAATTTCTAACATCATATCGTTACGAACTTGCGCATCGATATTGGAAAAAGGTTCATCTAGCAATAATAATTCTGGTTGATATGCCAATGCACGTGCAATCGACACTCGTTGCTGTTGACCGCCTGATAATTCATGCGGGTAACGCGATGCCAACCCGGTTAATTTAACCAACTCGAGCATTTCTTCTAATCGAGCTAACCGCGCAGTACGATTGAGTTCGTTAACCCCAAATAAGATATTGTCTGCCACGGTTAAGTGCGGAAATAAGGCATAGTCTTGAAAAATCATTCCCACACCACGTTGCTCGCTCGCAACAAACACACCATCACCACTCAGCGTTTGCCCATTGATGCTGATGCAACCTTGGCTAATGGCTTGTAAGCCCGCAATCGCGCGCAGCAGTGTTGTCTTGCCGCAGCCACTGGGGCCTAATAATGCGACAATTTCACCTTGCGCCAAGGTAAGATCTAAATGGCGCAACACCACTTGACCGTGATAATCGCTGCAAACATTTTCAATGGTTAAGGTTGACATAATTAGCCTTGTTGCTCCAAAGAGCGATTAAGATAAATCAAGGGTACAAGCCCAACTAACACAATCACAATAGCGGCCAATGCGCCATGTTCTAGTTTTTCATCTGAGACAAATTGGAAAACATAAGTCGCCAAGTTTTCAAATCCTATAGGACGCAATAATAACGCTGCGGGTAATTCTTTCATGCTTTCAATAAACACTAACAAAGCACCGGCAAAAATCCCTTTGCGTAATAAAGGCAAATGTACTCGCCATAGTAGCTGAGTAGGCGTTCGTCCTAAGGTAATACACGCCATGTCTAAAGAAGGGGAAATACGTTTATAACTGTTTTCTAAACTGCCGATGGATATAGCAATAAAACGAACACAAAAAGCAAAAATCAGTGCAAACACGCTGCCAGTCAGCAATAAACCTGGGCCTTGGGCGCCAAACCAATCGTAAATATCGTTAATCGCAAAGTCGATAAGCGTCAGAGGTACTAATACACCAATCGCCAACACCGTTCCCGGTAAAGCATAACCAGTACTGCTCAATCTTGCGGGAAGCTGATCACTTTGTCGCGGACTCACACGGCGTACAAACATTAATATCAATGATAGGACTACGCACACACCACTGACAATAGCGGCAATATATAAACTGTTTAGGCTATACTGCCAAAATCGAACATCCCAACTTTCATTGAAATAATCGATAGCATATCCACACAACACAATGAAAGGTAATAAAAAGGCTGTAAATAACAAAACAGAGCAATAGCCTAATGCGACCCAAGCCATTTTTGGTGACAACACATATCTGTCAGCTTCATTAAGAGAAGATTGTTTTTGAAATAATTGTTGTTTCCGACGGGCAAAACGCTCAACCCCAATCATAGAAAATACCACTAACAGCATAATGGCTGACAGCTTTGCTGCCGCGGTTAAACTGCCATAGCCGAGCCACGTGTCGTAAACTGCTGTGGTTAATGTCGGTACAGCAAAATAACTCACGGTGGCAAAGTCTGCTGCGGTTTCCATTGCCACAAGTGCAACGCCGACAGCCAAAGCGGGTCTTGCCATTGGCAGCGCAAGACGCCAAAAACTGCGCCACGGACTACATCCCATAACACGCGATGCGTATAACAAACTGGAAGACTGCTCCATAAACGCAGTACGCGCTAATAAATAAATATAAGGAAACAATACTAACGATAATATTATCGCTGCTCCGCCAAGACTGCGTATCGCGGGAAAGTAATAGTCGTGGGGAGATTGCCAGTCAAACCAAGCCCTCAATACACGTTGCACCGGACCTGCATAATCAAGCATGTCGGTATAAACATAAGCCACAATGTAGGCTGGCATCGCTAACGGGAGAAGGAGTAGCCATTGAAAGTAACGGCGAAAGGGAAAGTCACAACGGGCAATTAACCAAGCAGCAGGAATCGCTAAAAGTAGGCTTCCGAGTCCAACCAACAACATGAGCAATAAACTATTGACTATGTATGTCGGTAGCACTGTATTGAATAAATGGCTAAATACAGCTTGATCAGGAAGAGTGGACTGCACAATTAAGGCAATCAGTGGCAAGATTAATATTGCCGTAATAAAATAACCAGCAAGCGACCAGCTTCTGGTTAAACCTAAAATCATAAATAATACCGAGTTAACTTAGCGCACCATCAATAAATCTATCAATCTATCAATCTATCAATCTATCAATCTATCAATCATATCGATAATGCGCTGATAATGTTTAAACAAGCTTCAATTAAAGATCAAATTTCACTTCATCAAGCAGTTTTACAGCGTCTTGATGATATTCAGCCAACTTATAGATAGGCAAACTATCGGCTTTAAAATCACCCCATGACGCCACTAATTCAGACGGTTCGACATCAGCCTTTACCGGATATTCCATATTAACTTCAGCATACATTTTCTGTGCAACGTTTGAAGTAAGAAATTCCATTAGCTTAATCGCATTATCTTTATGCGGTGAATGTTTGGCTAATGCCATACCTGATACGTTTACATGAGCACCACGGTTCTGTTGATTAGGAAAGTTAATTTCAACCGCTTCAGCCCAGCTTTTCTGATTTTTATCCATCAGCATGTTGCCGTAGTAGTAGCTGTTACCGATAGCAATGTCACACATGCCTTCTTTAACTGCTAATACTTGATCACGATCATTGCCTTGAGGCTTACGAGCTAAATTAGCTTTTACCCCTTCTAACCAGGTTTTCGTTTTCGCTTCACCGTCATGGGCAATCATCGACGCCACTAATGCGACGTTATAAGGGTGTTTACCGCTGCGGGTACAAATTTTACCTTTGTATTCTGCTGAAGCTAAGTCTTCGTAATCGATGTCAATTTTACCGCTACGCTCTTTTGAAGAATACAGATTACGAACACGCATCGTCAGCGCATACCAATTGTTCTGTTGTGACCGATATTGAGGGGGAATATTGCTATTAATCACCGCACTGTCGACGGGAGAAACAAGATCTTTTTCCACTAATTCCATTAAGCGAGAGAAGTCAGATGTTAACACCACGTCAGCGGGAGATAGGCGACCTTCACGCACCATACGTTCTGCAATGCCATCTTTAGCAAAAACAACCTTTACGTCGACACCACTTTGCTCGGTAAACTTTTCTAGAATAGGTTCAATCAGGAAAGCTTGGCGATAAGAATAAACCGTTAATGCATCTGCAGCACTCACAGAAGAAGCAACACAAGCCAAGCCTAATAATGCGACACTTTTTAGCAATTTCATTAATCAACGCTCCTTAACTGAATCAATATTCCGCCGCCACCGGCGCAATTGATAATGGTTATCAATTGCAACAGGGTAAGTGATCATATCAAAAGGAGCAAGTGCTGTTTCACATTCAGCGGTTAAAACGCCAAGGCTAAAACATCAAATTGTTATGCTGTAAGCCAATATGGCAAGCTTAAGCCACTATCATGGAATTATGATTGACCAAAACACTACCAGTATTTTTCGACCGTAATTTGTCCAGGCGTTCGTCGAAGATTTTTTACTAAGCCTTTTTCAACTAAAGCGGTTTGCGCATCATTTATCATTCCTGGGTTACCACAAATCATCACTTGAGAATGTTCCGCATTAATCCCTAAGCCTGCTTTCTGTTCAATTAATCCGCTGCTAATGCCATCAGGAATACGACATGATAAGCCTTCGGGATAATCTTCACGGGTCACAATGGGAATAAACACAAACTGCTGAGGATATTGACTAATAAACTGTTTAATCGTTTCTAAATAAGCTAAATCTTCACCAAGTCTTACACCATAAACTAGCACGACTTTTTCAAAGCGTTGCCAAGGCTCATCGGTTGCAAGCATAGAGATAAAAGGCCCCACTGCAGTGCCTGTTGATAACAGCCATAAGTGTTTACCTTGCAATGCCCCTTTAGGTACCTCATCTAAGGTCATAAAACCGGTCGCTTTGGGCGTGATTTGAATGGTATCACCTGGGCTTAATGCTTTTAGATCTGGAGATAACTGACCATCCTCTACCGCAACAGCCAGCACCTCGACATAATCAGTCCCGGGGGGATTTACAAGCGAATACGCACGCGCTACACGTTTATCATCACGCATTTGGCTGAGCTTAATAAACTGACCTGCGATAAAAGGTTCGACATCGGCTTTGATACGCAACGAGAATAATTTATCATTCCAATCAATGCGTTTTAGCACGGTACCGGTAATCCACATGACTTTGTTCCTTTTAGACTGGCGTATGTATTTATTATAATACCAATCTATACAGATATTTGCTTAATTAAAAGCCTCCCCGATTTATATCTATAGTGAATAATCACACGCGATTAACTCACTTAAAAGAACAGAGCTAAGTTTACGTAGTTGATGAATCTTGCTTAGCTGAATGGGCATCTAGGCGGTCTTGTTGAAACTGAGCAAGTTTTTGCTGTATGAGCTCATAGGTTTGATCGACTCCTGCTGCAATATCGCCTTCTAATACCTTGAGCCCAGATAAGATATCGCTAGCCTCTTTAAAACCTTGATCAATAGCATCACCAATTTTCACCATAAAACTGCTAACTTGCTCATCAAACCCCATGGATTTATTTTGTTGTTGATGTACCGAGAAGAAATTTGTCGCAAAGCTGACAATACGATCGGCTGTCGCTTCAGGAGAGTAATCCACTCCACTTTCAATACTCTTTTGAACTGAGTTCTCCCCCAGTGTTGGCGCAAGCTCTTCATTAATAGCTTCAATCGCGGCACGGTAAAGTAATGCCATAGACTTATCACCCGCAGCAATACTGACTTCTTCTTGCGCCGCTAAAATCGAATTATTCATCATTTGTCGACTTAGCTGATTGCTGGTTAACTTAGGCTCAACCGGGGAATTTTTCTCAGCTTGGTGGCTTGATGAAGTTTGCGATGTATTAACTGTTTTATTGTCACGCAGTGGACTGGCATTACTGCTATTTGATTGTTTAATTTCCATGATATTAGCTCGCATACAATGACCGATAGCTTAATTATCGACCAAAAAACTCATTTCTAAAGTCATAAATTAAAACAATTAAGAGAAATTTATTTATATCAATTTTACTAAAGAATAGCCTGTTGATTAACATCATCAATTTAACTTGCCCAAATGAACATCTGCTAATATGGTAATATGGTAATCAGATTGATAGCCAAATAGGAATAACAACATGCCGCAACAACATTGGTTCATGTGGGGAATAGATATTTTTTCTGGTCTTTTCTTAGTGTTATTTTGGTTATTACTGATCGCTGTAATTTACATGTTTATCGCTGATAAATTGCAAACCAAACAAGCCATTCGACACAACTACCCTGTTATCGGTCGATTTCGATATATATTTGAAAAACAAGGTGAGTTTTTTAGACAATACTTTTTTTCTCAAGATCGCGAAGAACTGCCGTTTAATCGAGCCGAACGTAGTTGGGTATATCGCGCAGCTAAAAATGTTGACAGGACAATTGCGTTTGGGTCGACACAAGTTCTGGATAAACCGGGTGCGGTAATGTTCATGAACTCAGCATTCCCCGTCAGTGATCATGACACTCACCAAAACATCGCGGTAATCATTGGTCCTGAATGTAAACACCCTTACACAACCGATAAAATTTGCCATATCTCGGCCATGAGCTTTGGTGCCTTGTCTCGCCCAGCCATTACAGCACTATCCCATGGTGCAGCAAAAGCAGGCTGTTGGCTCAATACTGGCGAAGGTGGGTTAAGTCCTTATCATCTAAAAGGACATTGTGATTTAGTGTTTCAGATAGGTACCGCTAAATATGGTGTGCGTAACGAGCATGGTCATTTAGACCCACAAAAACTGACCGATATTGCCGCTCATCCTGAAGTAAAAATGTTCGAAATTAAATTAAGCCAAGGTGCTAAGCCTGGCAAAGGTGGTATTTTACCGGCGATAAAAGTCACCGAAGAAATCGCAGCTATTCGCGGTATCCCAGCAGGACAAGACTCCATAAGCCCCAATGGCCACATTGAATTACATAATGTTGCTGACATTGTCGATATGATCAATCAAGTAAGAGATATCAGCGGTAAACCAACCGGTATTAAAGCGGTATTAGGTGACATGTCATGGGTTACTGAATTTCTAGATGAAATTGAACGTCGTGGTATTGAATATGCGCCAGACTTTTTTACCTTAGACAGTTCAGATGGTGGTACGGGCGCGGCACCACAAGCCTTAATGGATAATGTCGGCTTACCATTGCGCCAAAGTTTACCGTTACTGGTTGATTTACTTAATGAACGCGGCTTTAAACAACGCATTAAAGTGATTGCGACCGGTAAAATGATCATGCCGTCATACGTGGCATGGGCATTAGCCACTGGCGCCGACTTTATTGCTTCAGCTCGCGGAAACATGTTTGCCTTGGGCTGCATTCAATCGTTACAGTGCAACCGAGACACCTGCCCAACCGGTATAACGACCCATAATATACGATTGCAAAAAGGCTTGGATCCAAAAGATAAATCTGCACGCGTCGCAAACTACAATCATTTCTTACATTACGATTTAAACATGATCGCACATTCATGTGGTGTAACCGACCCAAGATACTTAACTCGCCATCATGCCCGAATAGTGCAATCAACGGGTGTAGCGGTCACTCTCGATAAACATTACCGACATATGCAATAAATTAAACCTCAACCCCAGTGAATAACTGGGGTGCGCTGAGCGGATTACTGAGGTGCACTCAGCGGATTACTTTGCCGAATTTAAGAATAGGTGTACAATATACTTTGATATCGATCACAATAAGCAGTATTAATGTGATTTTAAAGAGGCATCAATTCAGGGGATTTCGTGTTGAACATAAAAACGAATGCAGCAGATCTAAATGTCAAAAGCTTAAGTTTAAGCTGTAAAAACTGTAATCGAATGACAGAAATCGAAGGTGAATTTGTGTGTTTTGAACAAGGAAAAATCAAACGCTTAACTTTAGATCCTTCTCCAGCTGCACTCATAAAAATGGTCTGTATTGGTTGGCAGAAAAAGTAAGCTTTTGATCATTAGTAGCAGCACTCGTTACCATTGAATCAACTCACTATAACTCCTATCTTCTTCCAAGTATTTGATACCGTAAACCAGCCAAATACTAACGACTAAAGTCATTTGAACATGTCAAAATACATCCGTTGATATCACTTTATCTGCATAATATGCAAATCAATGAACCAACATAAGTTGATTAACGCGATGTAAACTAAGAAAGCATGTCCTGCGGATCATCACTTTGTTTAATAATGTTTTTATCAAGGTCTTTGTTCATTGCTTTAGCTAAAGTGAGTCCTCGAGTCGTTACTCTCAAACCGGCACATAAGTCATTATAAACTATTTTAATAGCATCATCAGACATGTTACGCGTTTTAAGCATTGCCATAATAGCAAACCAATCGGTTGTCACTTGATGTCGGGTGCCTTCTAGCGCCGCAATTAACGCAATATTATGCACAAGTCACCTCCATACACGAATTCGCACCTTTGATAAAATCCAATTGAGTGAAAAATAAAGTTATCTGGAATAAATAACCCACAAGTTAGGCTATAGATTAACTGCGTTGATCACTGTCGTCAAAAGATTCATTCGCGTTAAATATATCCAGACGATTTAAACACCACTCAGCGCTGTTAAAGTAGTCAGATACTGAGTGTTTACGCTATAGAGATTTTTATTTGTGGCAACGACAGTATTTTACCCGACAACATCATAGCGCGATATCCATTGACCAATCCTTAATCATTTGGCAGATCTTTTTGTTCATGTTGAATATGCCAAAGCCGAGCATAAAGCCCTTGTTGAGCTAACAAACTGGTATGAGTTCCATGTTCAACAATCTTACCTTTACTCAATACAACGATTTGGTCAGCATCAATAATGGTCGATAAACGATGGGCGACGACTAAACTTGTATGGCCTTTGGCTGCATCTCGCAAGGCGCTCAAAATGGCTTGCTCTGAGCGTGAGTCTAATGAAGATGTGGCTTCATCGAACACTAAAATAGGCGCTCCTTTCAACACCGCGCGTGCAATAGCAACTCGTTGCTTTTCGCCGCCGGAGAGCTTTAATCCTCGCTCACCGACCTTGGTGTTACCTTTATCCGGCAATGATTCAATAAAGTCACTCAAATGAGCCAATTTAATCGCCGCGAGAATCTCATCATGGGTAGCATTTGAGCGGCCATACCTAATATTTTCATAAATAGAATCATTAAATAACACAGTATCTTGCGGTACTACTGCGATGGCTCTTCGTAAGGCCTGTTGGCTAAGTTGACGCACATCAATACCATCAATAGTGATAGACCCACGGTCAACATCATAAAAGCGGAATAACAGTTTAATGATAGTTGACTTACCTGCGCCACTGTCGCCCACTACGGCAATTTTTTTCCCTGCTGGCACATCAAAACTAACGCTGTTTAAAATAGCGCGTTGGTCGTAATGAAAGCTCACATCAGTAAACTTTATTGCCCCGACAGTTGGACTGGCTTCAATAGCATCGACGCGGTCTAACACTTGTGGTTGTTTGTCTAAAATATCAAACATACGCTCAATATTGGCTAATGCTCCACGGATCTCACGGTAAACAAAGCCTAAAAAATTTAATGGAATGAACAGCTGCATCATAAAAGCATTAATGAGAACAAAGTCACCAATTGTCATCGAGCCTTGGCTCACTTCATAAGCCGCCAGCGCCATCATAGCCGTCATCGCAACAGCAATAATTAATGCTTGTCCACCGTTAAGAGCAAACAATGATAAACGGTTTTTTCGCTTTGCAACTTCCCATTGTTCAAGTGCGGAATCATACCGTTGTGACTCAAATTCTTCATTGT
The DNA here is from genome assembly GCF_040310085.1 of Shewanella sp. S1-58-MNA-CIBAN-0166. Classification (NCBI taxonomy): domain Bacteria; kingdom Pseudomonadati; phylum Pseudomonadota; class Gammaproteobacteria; order Alteromonadales; family Shewanellaceae; genus Shewanella; species Shewanella sp. S1-58-MNA-CIBAN-0166. The sequence continues at coordinate 50,996 of NZ_JBEOPN010000006.1, forward strand.
TAAAATATTTTACAGTTTCATAATTTAACAAGCTATCGATTGAACGCGTATTAGCCAGCGAGTCAGCTCTCGCAGCATCGCGCACATAACCCGTGCGCCACTCTGTCGCCACAATTGAATAACCAATATAGGCCACCACAGAAAATAAAGTGATCAGTGCAAAACTGGCGCCATAGTTATAAAAGAAAATACCGATCACTAAGGCAATCTCAAGCAGGGTTGGCACAATATTAAATACCATAAAGCGCATTAAAAAACTGACGCCACTTGTGCCGCGTTCAATATCACGAGACAGGCCGCCAGTACGGCGATCTAAATGAAAATCAAGATCGAGCCGATGTAAATGTTCAAAAACGGCTCTTCCAAGGCGGCGAATAGCGCGTTCGGTAACACGGCCAAATAACGTATCTCTTATCTCGCCAATTATAACATTCAGCAAACGTACCATGCCGTAAGCTAGCACCAATCCAACAGGAACTGCGATGAGCTGGGCTGAAGATTGCTTATCAAGCGTATCGACTAATTCTTTCAGAATAAATGGCAGTGCAACACTCGCAATTTTAGCAACGATTAAGCAAATCATTGCTAACAACACTCGTGCTTTAAATTCTAATAAATATGGCCATAATAATCTTAAAACATGCCAATTTAACTTCCCTACCGGGCCTTCGAAATACGCAGAAGGTCTCATTTATGCTCCAATTAATTACCACTGCTATAGGCAGTTCGCCACGACCTAATATTGATTGTCTTATTATATGTCATTTTCTAATCAGACATCGGTCACATTACTATGGATTAAGTCCACACTCATGTTTATCATAAAAGGGCTATTTGAGCGCCAGGCAAATAGTACTTTAGAACTATCAATGAATAAAATTACACAGACTAAAATACTACTTTTTAAATTTTTTTAGTCATTTTATGCTTTTTTAAGCTAAATAGAGTTATTTCTGTTGGCAGAATTTGTTACTCTTCAAGCACAGATAAACGCCTGTTTGATAATAAACAAACAACGATTTACTAGTTTAAAGGATGCTTTATGTTGGATAGCTCGAAAATTCAATACCCACCATTACAACTAATACAAACATGGGTATGGATGATGATTGAATCAGGTAACCCTGAACTGCAAGATAAAGGGCGTGATAATCTTATTTCAGCGTTTGGCAGTTTAGCTAAGGCCAATGAATACTTAGTACAACATATAAAAAAATAAGGCGCATTGTGCGCCTTATTTTTTTAGGTGTAACTAATCAAATATCAAGCTTTACGACGGTCAAGTACACTCTTATTTAGTGTTGCTAAAAGTGACTCTGTATCATCCCAGCCGATACAAGCATCTGTTACGCTCTGTCCATAACACAATGCACTACCTTCAATAAGGTCTTGGCGTCCTTCAACTAAATGACTTTCAACCATCACACCAAAAATAGCATGATTACCTTGAGATATTTGCCCTGCAACATCATCGGCAACCATCATCTGCTTCTTGTAATCTTTACTACTATTAGCATGGCTAAAATCAATCATAATATTATCTATCAAACCAGATTTAGCCAGCTGCTTGGCAATATCGGACACGTGTTCGGCACTATAATTAGGCGCCCGACCTCCACGTAAAATAATATGACAATCTGGATTCCCTTTGGTTGACACTATGGCTGAATGACCAAACTTAGTGACCGACAAGAAATGATGTGGAGCGCTCGCAGCTCCAATGGCATCAATAGCCACTTTAATGGTTCCATCGGTACCATTTTTAAATCCTACTGGACAAGATAGCCCCGATGATAGTTCACGGTGTACTTGAGATTCGGTAGTACGTGCACCAATAGCGCCCCAACACATCATGTCAGCAACATATTGAGGCGTGATCATATCTAAAAACTCACCTGCTGTTGGTATACCAGAGTCATTTAAATCAACGAGTAATTTACGAGCGGTCCGTAAACCATCATTTAATTGAAAACTGTTATCCATATACGGATCATTAATTAACCCTTTCCAACCTACTGTCGTTCTCGGCTTTTCAAAATACACTCGCATGACAATTTCAAGCTGATTTTTATACTGTTCCCGCAATTTAACTAAGCGTTGACCATACTCTAAGGCGGCAACAGGATCATGAATTGAACAAGGGCCAATCACCACTAATAAGCGATCATCTTTACGGGCTAGAATTTGATGAATACTGTTACGCGCATTGAAAACAGTTGATGATGCATGTTCGGTTGCCGGAAATCGTTCTAGAATCGCAATGGGTGGAAGCAATTCTTTTATTTCATCGATACGAATATCGTCATTTTGATAATGCATAGTGGTTACAACTCCGGCAAAACGTCTTATGAGTCTGATTCAATAAAATAAATCAGCTGATACGATTCATTAAAAATGATAAAAAACCATCGAAAAAATGAACATGAATCATCAATTTAACCAGTATCTATCGACAAATCAATCAAGTATTATTCATCAGTGCCGATAGTAGTGACTATCAGTATGTGATTGGGAATACGTAATAGGAAGCAATAGCAACTGAGCTCACTTGGCTACCCCGTAAACCGAGTATGAAATACACTTATACATTGATTTTTTAGCACCAAATATCACTAACATAAACTGTCTTATAAAAAAGACACTCTGATGATATTAATATGCTTTACTTTAATGATTAACATCATTAACTCAACACAAGGAAGATGAGTAACTTAATACTTGGCAAGCTATCCAGAGGAGGATAACAGATTGAAATATTTTAATATTTATTTATTAGGTTCATTGTTAACTCTTTGCAATCCTGCGATTGCCACGTCAGTAGATCCCATCGATGATACGCACGAATTAGTCGAACTCCACTCGCAAAATTACCATACAACGTTGATTCCGATCATTAATAGCATCAGTTTCTCTACCAGTAACAGTATTGCACCCTACTTCTTTACCGATGAAAACACTGGTGTGCAGTATGACCTTCTGAAGGCTGCTCTGGACAGTGAAAATATAGACATAAAAGAGATTGTGCATGCGCCTAATTTGCGTGCGCAGCGCCTAGTCAAAACCAATAAAATAGACTGCATGATCAATGCACCCGATAACGTGGCAGGACTATTTTATACACAGAGCTTGCTTGAATATCAAAATAGCGTGTTTTACTTATCTAGAAATAACCTTAAGATTGAAAAAATTACCGATCTTAGCGCATTGTCTATTTTAGGATTCCAAAATTCAAAACAATACTTAGGTGATGAGTTTAAAGACATCGCGAATGCCAACCCTAACTACAGTGAAATCACCAATCAGAAAAGCCAAGTGGTGATGTTATTTAATGGATATGTGGAGGTCATTGTTTTAGAAAGACGAATATTTGAATATTATCGTCATTTACTCAAATCAAAACTCGATACCAGCATACCAGTAACAGAAGTGGCACTCTTTGACCCTGCTCAACGTAAAATTGCCTGTTATGATCAAAAAACGACTAACCGAGTAGATAGTGCCATTACTACACTCAAACAGTCATATCGCTACCAAGAGATACTCGATCTAGCTGAACAAAACAATTATCAACCGCAGTATCAAATACCTTAAAGGTACTAATTTTGTTTAAACGCTTGCAGCTTAATTTGGTAACGTTGCTTATTATTGCTATCACTTAAGGCTAACGCACGTTTAAGGTTTTTCTCAGCCAGACGCTCTTCACCTGTTGCCCAATAAGCCCTAGACAACCCAAAATAAAATTCATGACGATAATCCGCTTTATCAACTGCTCGTTTATACCATATGAGTGCATCTTGATATTGCTTATCAAAATACGCTTGTTGAGCCATGTCAAAATAGTAAAACGGATTATTTATTCTCGCGAGTTCAAGCACTTTATGTATTTGCGCCCATTCATCTAAACGCCCTTGTTCACCTAAAATCAACGCCAAATTGTATAATGTGGTTAAATCTTGCGAGTCAATTTGTAACGCTAAACGATATGCATATTCAGCCTCAACTTCGTAGCCCTTATGTCGATAAATAACCGCTAGAGTATTGATGGCCGCCACATATTGCGGATCCAATTGAATGCTTTTTTTAACCAGTGCATAAGCCGCATCAAAATCAGTTTTAATTAACGCTTCTGCTGCAATATTATTATAAAACATCGCGGTTAGCTGGCGCTTATTAACTGTTTTTTTATGATACGCACGCACAGAGCGTTCAGGCAAAAAGTCCACTAGAACATCAGTACCTCTAAATAACACAGTGTTATTAGCCCTTGGAGGTAACAAACGTAAATTAACGTGACCATTAACTAAATAAAAACCACCTCGCCTATCCCAAACGGGTTCTACATCTATGTCATTAAACTCCACGGGCACATTTAACGCATCAGCCAACGCCGCCGATAACACAACCAAAGACATACAATTACCTTGACGATTAAGCACCGTTTCACTGGCTGAGCGGGTAACATTATCACGATACTCAAAACCACCATCTTGTGCGCCTATATATTGAGCCAACCATTCATTAGCCAGAATATTTTGACTGCGAAGAGTACTATCTGCTTGAAACTGTCGCCTAAATTGTGCGACAAACTTATCAGGTAAACGATAAATATCATCAATAGCCACAGTCTCAACAGGCATGAACATTTCATCATGAAATAGGTCAGTAATCTTGATTGCTTTGTTTTGGGGCTGAGTTGATTGACAAGCGCTCATGCTGAAAAGTAAAACAATAAGCAGTAGATGGGTCCATTGAAGTCGTAAGTGGTCATCCTTGGCAAAGGAATTAACCTCTGTCTTTTTTGGGTGATGAGTAAACATTATTCAGCCCTCAGATAGGAATACGCTATCTAAAAGCATAGTCAATAGATGCCCATTAGGCCAAAACAACCACTACAAGTTTGTAATGGCTTATTAGCTACTGAGGAGGATTTACACTAACAGGAGGATCTATTTGGATAAAAAGTTGTGTGTCTTGATATTCGTAGGGACGATAAAATTGATTGCCACAGCTAAAATAATGAAATGGTGACGTCACGGCTAAACAACCAATAGGCAGTGATTGCAAAATCATTATCTGCTGTTGCTGTCTTAACAACTCTTGCCATTCGTGCTGTTGTAATACACTGTCGCGAACAGCAAAAGCATCAAAAGGCGTTGATGACTGGCGCACCACAACGGTGCCAGCATAGCTTGCTGCGCTTAATAACAAAGATCCCATTAATAAATTTATCAGTATTGGTTTCATCATCACCTCATCACAGATTTCATCATCTAATAGTGTATACGTTAAGCTGGCACATGGCCCTTTATTTACCTCAATTGAGTCAGTAATAACGTTATTAATCTACAAAAAAAAACAGAACCCTAAGGTTCTGTTTTCTATGTTAGCTAATTAACTCATTAGCCAGCGGTTTTCACACTCACAAACTCAGGGTAAGCATCTACTCCACAGTCAGAAGCATCCATACCGTTGTACTCTTCTTCTTCTGTCACACGGATACCCATAGTCATTTTTAATACAAACCATACCAGTAACGATGTGGTAAATACCCAAATGAAGATAACCGCAGCACCGTATAGCTGACTGCCAAAACTAGCATCGGCATTTGATAATGGTACTAACATTAGTCCAAGGAATCCCGCAACACCGTGCACCGAAATGGCACCGACTGGATCATCAATTTTAATTCGGTCAAATGCAATCACTGAGAAGATAACAACTGCACCAGCAACCAAACCAATTACACCGGCCATTAACAACGAAGGTGATAAAGGATCAGCAGTAATTGCCACTAAACCCGCTAACGCACCGTTTAAAATCATGGTTAAATCAGCTTTACCCCAAACAACTTTACACACAATAAGCGCTGAGATTGCACCAAATGCGGCGGCAGAGTTAGTGTTTACAAAGATTTTAGCGACAGCACTGGCGTTTTCAGCATCAGAAACCAACAGCTGTGAACCACCGTTGAAACCAAACCAACCCATCCATAAAATGAACATACCTAAAGTAGCCATTGGTAAGTTAGAGCCTGGAATAGGATGAACTTGGCCATTTTCACCATATTTACCTTTACGAGCACCAAGAAGCAGCACACCAGATACTGCAGCTGCAGCACCAGCCATGTGCACAATGCCACTACCAGCAAAGTCAACAAAACCAGCTTCAGAGAGGAATCCACCACCCCATGTCCAGTAACCTTCAATAGGATAAATGACCGCGGTCATGACGACCGAAAAAGCTAAGAAAGACCATAACTTCATCCGTTCAGCCACAGCACCAGATACTATCGACATTGCCGTAGCAACAAACACGACTTGGAAGAAAAAGTCTGATTCCAAAGCATGGTCTGCACCATCGGCTTGCGAACCGATTAACGAACCAAAAGAAGGAATAAAACCACCTTCTACATTGTCGACATACATGATGTTGTATCCGACGAATAAAAACATCACACATGCAATTGAATATAAACACACGTTTTTAGTTAATATTTCAGTGGTGTTTTTTGAGCGAACTAAGCCGGCTTCTAACATGGCAAAACCCGCTGCCATCCACATAACTAACGCACCTGAAATGAGGAAATAGAACGTGTCTAATGCAAAACGTAGTTCAGTTACCGTCAGGCCTAATTGAGTTAATTCTTCCATAGCAGCCACCTTATAATGCTTCGTTATCAAGTTCACCCGTACGAATACGGATCGCTTGTTCTAAATCAGTCACAAAAATTTTTCCATCACCTATTTTGCCGGTATGTGCAGCACTGGTAATGGCTTCAATAAGCATGTCCAAATTTTCATCTTTGGTGGCAATTTCTAATTTTACTTTAGGAAGAAAGTCCACTTGATACTCTGCCCCACGATAAAGTTCAGTGTGACCTTTTTGGCGTCCAAAGCCTTTTACTTCAGTAACAGTCATACCTTCAATGCCCATGCCTGCAATGGCTTCACGGACATCATCCAATTTAAATGGCTTGATGATAGCGCTGACGAGTTTCATCTCGACCTCCAAAAGTGTGAAAAAATGTAATTGTTATTAATTTGTTTGATGAGTTAATTCAATCATTAGGCCACTTTTTCAATACGCTGTTATATATAGCTTTTATTTTATTTACTCTTTTATTTATTAACATTAAGGCACCAATCAAGTGCACAAGAAACATCGACGCATCGTTTTGGTGCAGCAAATCATCCACCTTTCATGCTACCTAGCAGCAAGAAGCCGGTGCACTATCTCTACATAACACAGATAAAAAAACAGCCCTCAAATGAGGGCTGTTTGTTAGATTTTTCAGGCTTGCACCTGAGGAGATTTTTTATGCTAAGTACAACTTATTTATAAGTCGCTTCGCGCTTTTTAGCTTCTTCTTTCCACTTAGGCACCAGTGTTTTCTTAAACTCAGCTTTTTCAGCATTCATGGTTTTCATGTCCATGCCTAATGCTGCTTGTGCTTTTGCTTTCGTTGAAGTGTCAGGGTAAGCAATTGGTTGCTTAACACCTTTTGCACCGAGTAACTGAGCAAGTTTAACGCGAGCATCAGCTGCTTTATCCAATGAAGTACCTAAAATACGTAATACTTCAGCAGGAGCATGAGATGATGCACCATGAGATGCAGTCGCATAATCCCAACGCCACTGTGAATGACGAATATCCATTAGGATTGGCTTCATTTCAACTTCAGTTGCACCAGCATCCCACGCAGCTTTAGCTTCAAAGTGAGCTTTAACTAATTGAGTTTCAACACGTGCTTTTAAGTCTTGTGCTTTCTGTTTGCTTTCATTAACTTGCTTAACCATAAACTCTTTGCTTTGACTGTGACAAGTTGCACATGTTTCTTCAAAGCGATCAAATGGGTTACCCACTTTATGGTCTGTAAATTTGCGGCCTTTGTCATTAGTCACTTTAGGCATATGACAATCAACACAACTCACGTTATTTTGACCGTGAACACCCATTTTCCAAGTTTCATAACCAGGGTGTTGTGCTTTTAGCATAGGAGTTTTAGACACAGCATGAGTCCAATCAGAGAACTCCATGTTGTCGTAATACACTTCCATTTGCTCAACAGTGGTACCCATATCCCAAGGGAATTTAACGAAACCAGGACGTTCAGCCGTTTTCTCGAAATAATATTCTACGTGACATTGAGCACACACCATTGACTGCTTGTCTTTACGAGAAGCTTTATCAAATGGAGTATTCAATGTTGTCATTGCGCGCTCTGCAAATGGACGAGACATACGTAACTTAGATGAGCCTTTTTCATGACAATCGCCACAACCAAGAACATTGACAATTTCTGGACCGCCTTTAGCCCACTTGCCACTGAAATAGCCATCTTCGCCCTGCTCTTCAATCACACGAGGCACATCAGGACTTTTACAGCTCCAACACGCCATTGGCATTGGACCATCTTCAGCATTTTTTGGCGCACCGGTACGCAATGAATTCGTTACGTCAGTAACCGCATACATATGACCTCGTGGTGCATTGTAATCTTTAGCAAAGCCGTAGCCTGCCCACAATACGACTAGACTAGGTACTTTTTCTAACATATCGACAACTTCTTTACTTTCATCAGTTGCATGCCAGCTGTCATATTGCTTAGAAAATTTATCTTTATAAACCTCATTTCGAGGCTCCGTTTTATCACTCGCCATTGCGCCAGCAGCTAAAAAACTGGCTGCCATCACTGCACTCAGTGCAATTGATTTCATATTCATCTTCATCACCCTTTATCTCCGTGTTACATTATATTTAATTTAATAATCACGACATCTCCAAAGTCAAAGTTAGCGATTTAACACCGCTTTAAATATACCCCTTATGGGGTATAGCGATGAAAGTTTGCGCCAGATCAACATGTAAACAGGATGTATTTCACAGTTTTGTAAACTTGTTAATGTTATCAACCCATACCTAATGTAGAACACACTATTGGACATCATATAAAACAGTACTTTTGACTTATTTTTAATCACTAATCGCTATCAACAGCAGGATTTTATGTTTACTCGTGGCAGCCTTACTTCCACCATTTTAAGTTTAATGCTCATTTTAATTTTGTTGTCATCAAGCTTAGCGGTGTTTTCTATCGTCAATTTAACCTTCAGCTTAGGCGATGCCAAAGGCATCAACGCCTCGGGCTCACTGCGAATGCAAAGTTATAGGCTGTTGTTGTATACCAATGCCGGCAGTAGTAATACCGATGAAAAAATTACTGCATTCGAAAATACACTTAGTTCAGAAGCACTTAAACGCTCTCTTCAGTGGTATAGCCCCAAAGAGCTGCGAGACCAATATTTATTAGTTATCGACAAGTGGCAAGTGATGAGAGTGTATATTGAAGAAGGGAATACGCGACTTTACTCAGCCTCATTAACCGACTTTGTCGACACCATTGATACCTTGGTATTAAAGATGGAATTGTTCGCGGCCTTTAAATTAAAGTTATTGGTTATTGGGCAGATTATCGGCTTATTTATTTTACTTGTTATCGCTTTCTTTGCCGTAGTATTCACACGTAAACGGGTTGTTAAACCATTGCAATTGTTGATGGATAGCGCAGCAACTATTTCGAAAGGTAACTTCAAAGTTGAGATGCCTAAAACGGGTTATATAGAACTGACGGCTCTAGGTAATGCACTGCAAAAGACGGCAGCGGAATTAGCCCATTTATATGAAGATTTAGAAAACCAAGTGAACGAAAAAACCTTGGCATTAACCCGAGCAAACAATGAGCTAAAGTTTTTATACGACAATCTACTCATGTTACATGCTGATAAACTCGACTATAAAGCATTACAATCTGCAATCAATCAGCTGAAATATTATGAAGACTTAACCTTTCTTCGCTTAGTCGTTGAGCATGATGATGGCTCTAAAGACGTTATTAAAGCTGAAGGCGGCTGGCCTGATGAGTTAGCCACTGAATCGGTACAGTTTCCGCTATTAATAGAAAAGACCCAAATGGGCTATTTAGATGTAATATCTAATAAGCCATTGAATAAATTATTGTTTGAAAACTTCGCCATGATGTTAACCCGTTCAATTACTATCCATAATGCTACTGAACAACGGCAGCAACTGGCGCTACTGGAAGAACGTGCGGTCATCGCTAGAGAATTACATGATTCAATTGGGCAATTATTATCTTTTCTGAAAATCCAGGTGAGTTTATTACGTAAAAGTCTTGCTCACAGTTGTCGTAGCCCTGAAGTAGAAGGTCAATTGACAGAGATTAATGAAGGTGTCAGTACTGCTTATGTACAATTACGTGAACTGTTATCAACCTTTAGATTAACCATTAAAGAGCCTAATTTAAGTCAAGCTATTGAAGTTATGTTGGATCAATTACGTCATCAAACGAATATCAATATCCAATTGAATTACAAGATATCAGCACATTTACTTGAAGCTAAACAACACATTCATATTTTACAATTAATTCGTGAAGCGACATTAAATGCAATTAAACACGCTAACCCTGCTCATATAGTGGTAGATTGTCAGTTAACAGATAATGGCATGATTACTATTACAATATGTGATGATGGCATTGGCGTGACACATTTAGCTGAACGAGATCAGCATTTCGGTATTGGCATCATGCATGAACGCGCCAACAAACTGAATGGTATCGTTTCGTTCAATAGTAACCAGCTCGGCGGTACTACTGTTACGCTGAGTTTTCCACCTCAACAGGAGCCTTTAAATGGGTAAGCCGTATTCCGTACTTGTTGTCGATGATCATCCATTATTACGCCGTGGTATTTGCCAATTAATCACCTCCGACGGTGACTTTTCGCTTTTTGGTGAAACGGGCACGGGACTAGAAGCTCTTACCGCCGTAGCCGAAGATGAACCCGATATTATTTTGCTCGATTTGAATATGAAAGGCATGTCTGGGCTTGATACTCTCAATGCTATGCGTCAAGAAGGTGTAACAGCAAGAATTGTGATTTTAACCGTCTCAGACGCTAAACAAGATGTCATTAGACTACTGCGAGCGGGTGCTGACGGCTATTTACTCAAAGACACTGAGCCTGATTTACTGTTAGAGCAACTCAAAAAAGCCATGCTGGGTCACCGAGTCATTAGTGATGAAGTAGAAGCTTATCTTTATGAGTTGAAAAATACCATTGACGACAACAGCTGGATAGAGAATTTAACCCCGCGTGAATTACAAATATTGCAGGAGCTGGCGGAAGGTAAAAGTAATCGAATGATCGCCGAAGACTTACACATCAGCGAAGGCACTGTTAAAGTTCATGTGAAGAATTTGCTGCGTAAAGCAAATGCAAAATCTCGCACAGAAATGGCCGTACGCTACCTTAACAATTAGCCCACTATCAAAATCATATTTAACAACAAGGCCACTTAAACGTGGTTTTGTTGTTATTTATCATCCACTAGAATTAAGAGATGGGTTATTTATCGTTAATAAATGCTAACCAACTTTGCAGCACTGACTCAAAGTCTTCCAGACCACAATAAGACTCAGATTCCGCATTATACAGGCTCATGGAGTCTTCTAATAAGTGCTCTTCCTCAAAATCAATCACACTGGCAAACACTCTCACTTGCTCAAAGTCGATGTCGATAGTTAACTCTCCACCGATATCCCGCAAATGGTTAAGCGCCCCAGATTTGATTAACACTATCTGGGCTAGAATATGATTAGCTTTGCTCTTGTCATCACCAAGCTCTTCAGCAAACCATCTGCCTAACACTTCATGACCCATGCTAAATTCAGCAAAGACCGTGCCTTCTAGGCGATTTCGACGAAATTGATATTCCATACTAGTACTCTTTTATTAGCATTTTTTCTATTTTAACCGATGAACGGCCACTCTGCTGCTCGTTAGTTAAGCAAATATTGCGCTTGATGGTTAAATGCACGATAAATAAAGGATTTCATTTTATAAGGTGGTTTTAAACTTGGGCTAGATAAAAAAATAGCGTAAATTATTGCGATAGTGATCACATGGAATCTCTAATAATGAATAATGGTTTTATATACAGTTTATTGCTTACCGGCCCCAATGCTGGCCAGTCACTTACCGCGAAACAAATAGCACAATGGCAGCCTGCTGATGGGCTGTTGTGGTTACATCTGCGATATCGTGAACCTAAAGCTCGTAAATGGATCCTCAACTCCGGCTTACAGAGGGTTGAGATGGATACTCTGTTGGCCACTGATACTCGTCCACGAGTATTAAGTTCCGACAAAGGAATTTTACTGGCGTTACGAGGAGTTAATTTAAACCCAAACTCCGATCCAGAAGACATGGTCGCAGTGCGGATCTACGCTGAAGAGCACAAGATCATCTCAACCTGCGAGCGCCAGTTACAATCGGTGATTGATGTTGCCGATGCGATAACACAAGGCAAAGGTCCGGTTGATAGTGCAGCGTTTATCATGGCCATTTGTGAGCGTCTGACGCAACGTAAAGTGGAGTTTATTGGCAAACTGGAAGAGCAGCTCGATGAATTAGAAGAACGCGTTGTCACTCAAGTAAACAAAACCTTACGTACTGACATTGCCGAGCTGCGCAGACAAACCGTAGTATTGCGTCGCTACCTCGCGCCCCAACGAGAAGCATTTTCTCGTATGCTACAAGAAGCCAGCGAACTATTTGACGACAATGATAAAGTCCGCTTACGTGAAATACACGAAACCCTTATTCGAGTAATAGAAGATCTTGATGCAATACGCGATCGAGCCAGCGTTACGCAGGAAGAGCTTCAATCACAACAGTCAGAACAAGTGAATCAGAGACTGTATTTCTTATCATTGATTTCGGCGGTATTTTTACCATTAGGTTTTTTAACAGGCTTATTGGGCGTCAATATTGGCGGAATACCTGGCGCTGAATCAAATTGGGCTTTTGCCGCATTCTGTGGCGGATTGTTTGCGCTGATAGGTTTGCAAATGTACTTATTCTACCGTTTGAAATGGCTATAATCCGTCTCTAATATACATGATGGACATTGATCTGCTGAGGGTTAACTACTCGTCAGGAGCGGCTAATTTGCACGTAATGATTAGCGGAGTTAACTTGGTATTACCTAACGTTAAACGACTAACGAGATACGACTAACGTTGAGCAATATAAAGCGACGGAGTTAATCACTTATCCAAGGCCATTCTAAGCAAATTTAACTGTAAACAAAAAAGGACACCGAAGCGTCCTTTTTAATTTATATTTATCAGTCTTTTAACGACTGAAACAATGTTGATATTACTTAGTTTCTACTGCAGCAGGTGTTTTCTCTACTGACATTAATTCAACTTCAAAAACCAATGTTGAGTTAGCAGGAATAGTGCCAGTATCACGTTCGCCATAAGCTAATTCTGATGGGATAACAAACTTATACTTAGCGCCTACAGGCATTAACTGTACGCCTTCAGTCCAACCAGGAATAACACGGTTTAGTGGGAACTTAGCCGTTTCACCACGAGCATATGAACTGTCAAATTCGGTGCCATCAATTAACGTGCCACGGTAATGAACTTCAACAGTATCTTCAGCAGCAGGCTTTTCACCACTACCGGCCTCTAATACTTCGTACTGTAAACCAGACTCAGTCGTGGTTACGCCTTCTTTGGCTTTATTGTCTTCTAAGAATTTTTTGCCATCTGCAATTGATTTAGCAGCTAACGTTTCAGCTTGCTCTAAGCGCTTGTCGTTTAGTTTTTTATCTAGGTTTTGTAATACAGTCTGCATTTCTTCTTCAGTTAACTGCATTTCTTCGCCTAAGCCATCGCTAAAGCCTTTAATCACCATCGCGCGGTCAACAGCAAAGCCTAATTCTTCTTGCTCTTTAATGTGACCAGACATGTACTTACCAATTGAACCACCAACACTATATGCTTCTTTTTGAACGTCAGTTGTCAATTCAACTTTCTTTTGAGCAACGTCTTGTTCCTGATTACACGCAGTAAGGCCAACAACGGCTAATGCAACTAACGATAATTTGTAAATAGATTTCATTAAAGCTTCCTCAGCATCCTATAGTGGTTACAATAACCTTAATACATTCAATCAATGAGATGTTTAATTGGTCATGTTCTCTTGCCACTTTATACTAGTTAAAACGGTTATACCATTGGGTAAACCTTATATGACAAGGTTTAGGACAATAATTCAAGGAGCAAGTTCATGATACGCGTTCCAATGCTGTTTTTTTGGCCAACTCTAGTCTTAGTAAGCCTATTATCTGCATGCCAACCAACAGCGACGAAAGTTAAGGTCATCACTACTGATGCCAGTTATAGTGCAAGTTTGTCAAATGATGCAACCATCGCCTTGGTTAGCACGGCTCATAATGGCGTACAGGTATGGGATCTTACTGACTCAACGTTGTCTTACCAGTGGCTCCAAGGCCAACAACAAAATACCAGTAACGTCATTGATACTGCGATATCAGCAAATAGCCTTTATGCTGCAACAATTAGCAGCCACTCACTTGCAATATGGCGATTAACCGATGGTTCATCTGTCGGATGGTGGTCTTTGCCTTCTTATGCGCAAAGTGTCGCCATCGCTAATACAGGGCAAACCCTTGTGGGTTTAGTCGATGGCTCTGTGATGTCATTGTCACCTGAAAAATCACGCTTAATTCAATTTTTGGGCCATCAAGAAAAAGTGAATAGCGTGTCTATTAGTGCCGATGGCAATACAGCATTAAGCGGCGGGAATGATGGTAAAGTATTACTTTGGCAAGCCCAAACGGGTCAACCATTACAACAATGGCAGTTAACATCCCGCATCACTAAAGTGGCGATTAACGATTCAGCGACTCTCAGCTTTGCAAGCGATATCACTGGTAATGCCACCCTGTGGCAGTCGGATACCGGTAAACCAATAAGTCATCTCGATATTAATCGACGCCAAATGAATTTTTCAAGTGCTCGCTTTGTTAATAATGACCAGCAATTACTCACAGGTACGCCATCAAGAGAAATCTTTTTATGGCAAATAGACTCAGGTAAACGACTTTCTCGCTGGCAAGTTCAATTGAGTAAAAACACCCAAAACAAAGGCGCTGTAGTATACTCTGCCGCAATGATAGCACCTGGCTCGATAGTCAGTATTAGCAGCCAAGGTTTAGTTGAATATTGGCAGTAATAACTAATGTAATAATTCAGTAATAAGAGGTCGACATGGAAAGCGTTTTACAAAAGATTGATGATCTTGAAATGAAATTATCATTTCAAGATATCTCCATTGAAGAGTTAAACCAAGAAGTGATAAAACTCAATGCATTAGTTGCCAGACAGCAACAGCAAATGCTATTAATGGTTAATAAACTGCATTCTATTGAGCCTAGTAACATGGCGTCTTCTGCCGAAGAGACTCCACCACCACATTACTAAAGCCTTGCGACCATACAAGATATTTTAGGATACTTTGACTGCTATCATAGTCAGCTTATAGTCAGCTTATATTCAGCAAATATGATATAGACTGTATTGAAATCGAGTGAATGGTCAGTACCATAGAATGAGACTATGCAAGTAATAACCTTGCTTACTCATAACAATTTAAACCATAAATAAGATTAACCTAGGTCGTCATCTAACGCGAATAACAAGGACAGCCGTCACCTATGCAGCTAAAGCCACTACTCAGCATTGCTACCACAGGCGAACAGATACTGACTCAAATTGCTGAGCCAGTGACGGTGTTTGACGACGCATTACATACCTTAGCTGATAACATGCTCAGCACTATGCTAAATGCAAATGGCGTCGGTATTGCGGCAACGCAAGTGTTCAGCAACGTAGCAATGTTTATCATGGCGTCAAATCCTAACGAACGTTATCCCCATGCGCCATCAATGCCTCCAACGGTAGTCATAAACCCACAGATTCTATCGGCATCTGCCGTGACAGAAACAGATGTAGAAGGTTGCTTATCCATTCCAGGTCAGCGGCTATCTATTGCGCGACACAGCGAAATAGAAGTTCAGTATCAGTCGCTTGATGGCCAGTTACATCAACAAACATTAACGGGATTTGTTGCGCGTATTTTTCAACATGAATATGACCACCTGCAGGGTATTACTTTACTTGAACGGGTCAACCTCATGACACCTCAGATACTGGTGCCACAATGTTAAGAACATTCTGTATTGGGTTGAGTCTCATTATTGGCCTATCCGGTTGTGCCTTTAATAGTGTATTTGTTAACTATCCATCGCAAATAGCGCCATACAAGCAACAACTCAATAGCGATTCACCAACAGCAAAAATCACTGATTTGGCCGACAATATTAGCGGCAATGATGGCTTACTTTACGCCCAAGAGTCTGGGCGTATTATGCAAATTGCGGGTGACTTTAGCGGCAGTAAAACCTATTACCAACAAGCCATTGACGATTATCAAGTTTTTGATGATAAAGCCATCGTGAGTGCCAGTAAATTAGGTGCAGGGGCGAGCAGTCTTTTACTCAACGATAATGCCATTCCTTATCGAGGTCCGGGTTATGAGCGTATTATGTTGCATCAATATCAGGCACTTAATTATTTATTTAGTGGCGACGCTCAAGGGGCATTAGTAGAAGTTCGCCGCAGTAATGAATTGCAAAGTATGGAACAAGCACGCTATCAGAAATCACAAAAATCAGTGCAAGACATGGCCAATGGCACCATTGACGCGCAAGTAGCCCAATTAAGCAAAGAAGCCGGCAATGTCACCAGTTCATTTCTAAACGCTTACAGCTATTACACTACTGGCTTGTTGCACGAGCTCGCCAACGAGCCTAATGATGCGTTTATTGATTATCGCAAAGCAGCACAAATTACCCCAGACAATGTGTATTTACAGCAAGATTTAGTTCGTTTAGCTAAACAACTGGGGATGCCTCAATACGACGAATTTAAACGTCGCTGGGGAGAGGCGGTAATGCCTACACCCGACCAAGGCCAAGTTGTGTTTATTATTGAACGTGATTTTGTACCAGAAAAACAGAGTATTACGGTACCTTTTCCACTTAACGGTAATATCCAATCCGCGTCATTAGCGACCTATCAACCACAACGTCAGTTAGTCAATAACAGCCAAATCCAAGGGTTAGACGCGCCACTCACAGCACAAACTATTGCTAACATTGATGCGTTAGCCATTAATGCCTTAAAAGAAGATTTACCCGCTGCGTTGTTTCGACAAGCCGCAAGAGTTTATGCTAAATACCAAATGAATCGCAGTGTACAAAACAGTAGTCAACGAGCCAATAATCAAGTTGATGCTGCTGCGATGGTAATGCAAATATTTAATGTTATCACCGAGCAAGCCGACCGTAGAAGTTGGTTAACCCTGCCACGTCAGGCTCAAATTGCTCGACAATTTATCGATGCCGGCAGCTATAATGTTCGCTTAAATAGCAGCCAAAATGTAAATATTGACGTAAAACCAAACCGTACAACATTAATTTGGGCAATAGAGACTGGAAATCGTACCCGTTTTTATTCGATAATAATCTGATAGACGATAATTGCTTATCAACTGTCACTCATCACCAATGGAATTTACTATGAAAAATTTGAAACTGATATTTGTATTAGCTGCAGTAATGGGGCTGAGCGCCTGTCAATCTAAAGTAGAGTATGGTGACGCGACGGAAGTCGAAACCGTTAACGAAAACTTCGGTTCAACTGATCTGCAAGTCATCGCAGCAAAAATGGTCGACAGCATGATGGCATTCCCACCTGTTGTGGTAATGACACAGAGCAACCGCCCGATTGTATTTGTGGATAAAATTAAAAATAAAACTTCTGAACATATCGATACAGAATCAGTGACCGACACCATTAGCAATAAACTATTACGCTCTGGTAAGTTCCGTTTTATTGATATGACTAAGGTTGATACTGTACGCAAACAACTTGATTATCAAAACAATGCTGGCATGGTAGACCCATCTACGGCAATTAAATTTGGCCGTCAAATTGGCGCGCAATATATGCTTTATGGCAACTTATCAAGCATCGTTAAACAAGATGGCAGCACCAAAGATGTTTACTACAAAATGACCATGCGGTTAATGGATCTTGAAACTGGCTTAATTGAATGGTCAGATGAAAAAGAAATCCGTAAAATGAAATCAAAGTCTTTTTTAGGCTTATAAATCACTACTCATAGCACTAAAGCCGACATTGTTGTCGGCTTTTTCATACATCAAATAAAAAGTTAGGAACACTAACGTGAAATTGTTATCCACTGAATTGTTTAGTCCTCGGGTCATCAAAACCAGTCTCATCGCATTATGTTGTGCTAGCCTTGTCAGCTGCAGCAGCTCACTTTCAACATCATCCTTGCAACGGGATGGCTCTGCCTACATAAGCCAAGTACAAGCACAAGCAAGATCCAACGTGGTATCAAATGCACAATATGAGCTAACTTTCTTTTTAAGTGAGCACAGCCAATTCAGTGCAAAATCGATTGTTCACTTTGACTTAAGCAGCGTGCCAAAATCACTGACGCTTGATCTTAACAAAGCCAATATTAAGCAATTTATTGTTAACGGAACCAAGGTATATCCTAATTACAATGGCGCTTATATTGTGTTAAATCAAAGTCTATTAGTTGATGGTCACAACACTGTAGAGGTTGAATTTACTCGAGAACACAGTACCAATGGCGAAGGCTTACATCGTTTTGTCGACCCAGTAGACAGTAAAGTTTATTTGTATTCACATTTTGAACCTGCAGCCGCCCAGCAAATGTTTGCAGTATTTGATCAACCGGATCTTAAAGCCAGTTATCAGATTAACGTCCATGCACCCAAAGATTGGCAAGTGATCAGTGCCATGCGTGAAACCAATGTGGTTGACCAAGGCGATACTAACTTATGGACCTTCCCTGCTACCCCAAAATTAAGCCCATATAACTTTTCTATGCACGCAGGTCCGTACCATGTTTGGGAAGATAATTCAGGCCGTTATCCGATGCGTTTATTTTCGCGTCAGTCTGTGGCCAACCAAGTTACCCCTCAAGATTGGTTCACTTATACCAAGCAAGGTTTAGACTTTTTTGATAGCTACTTTGGTATTGCTTATCCGTTTAAAAAATACGACCAAGTATTAGTGCCTGACTTTCTTTATGGCGCAATGGAAAACGCAGGAGCGATTACTTTTTCTGAAGACCGTTTCTTATTTAATGCCAAGATGACTGCCGAACAAAAAGAACGTTTAGCAGGCGTTATCATGCACGAAATGGCGCACCAATGGTTTGGCGACTTAGTCACCATGAAGTGGTGGAATGGCTTATGGTTAAATGAAAGCTTTGCCTCATTTATGGGCACCCTTGCTACCAGTGAAGCCACTGAATTTAGTCATGCATGGCGCACTTTTTATGCCTCTGGTAAACAAGCTGCTTACCATCAAGATAGTTTAGTCACGACTCACCCAATTGAAGTGCCCGTGGCCACCAGCCAAAATGCCTTTGATAATATCGACGCCATTACTTATCAAAAAGGCGCATCGACCATCAAGCAATTACGTCATTTACTCGGCGAAGAAACCTTCCGCCGTGGAGTGAGCCAATATTTACAACAATACAGTTATCAAAATGCTGAGCTTAATGACTTTATCAACAGTCTAGCCAAGGCCAGTGGTCGTGATTTGTCTTTGTGGACCAAAGAATGGTTGTACGCGGCGGGTGTAAATACCATCAAAGCTCAGTACACTTGTCAGCGAGGTCAAATTGACTCGTTTGGGTTAGTGCAAACATCTGATGATGAACAACATCCAACGCTACGTGAACAACGAGTACAACTAGGGTTGTTCAACAAAACTCGATATGGCATAGAAAAACAACAAGTGGTTGCGGTGACATACAAAGGCGCTTATACCGAAGTTGATCAGTTAATTGGCGAGGTTTGTCCTGATTTAGTGTATCCAAACTACGATGACTGGGGATTTGTGAAAGTAACGCTAGACTCTAGCTCATTTAACACCGCCAAACAGTCTTTAGGTCAAGTAACCGATCCGCTATTACGCTCTATGTTGTGGCAAAGCATGTGGGACAGTGTGATTGATGGTAAGACATCATTGGATCAGTTTTTAAATATCGCGTTAATTAATGCGCCACTCGAAAAAGACTACACCATTCTAGGTCAAGTACTTGGTAATCTGCAGCGTGCTAAGAACTATCTTGATTTAATGGCGCCAGCTAATGCGGCTTACAACAGTAAAATATCTAAGGCACTTAGCCAAATGAGCCTGCGGATGAGTATGGAAAGCTACCGTAATAGTGATTTTCAACGCCGTTGGTTCGATGCTTATATTAGTTTATCTAGCCATGGCGATGCGTTAAAACATATCCAATCATTACTGCAAAGTAAGAGCCATATAAAAGGGTTAAGCATAGATCAAGATTTACGCTGGGCGATGATCCGCCAATTAAACCGTTATGATTACGGTGATGCTCAGGCGCTACTCGCCCAAGAAAAACACCTTGATCAATCTGACTCTGGTGAAAAAGCCGCGATTGCAGCCGAGGTTATCCGCCCACAGTCATCGCTTAAGCGTCAGTGGTTAAATACTATTGAAAACAATGACAGCATGGCGTTCTCAAAAATTCGCGTCGCAATGTACAATATCTATCCGGCTGAACAAAAACTGTTAAGTGCCGCAACGGCAGAACAACGCTTTGCCAACTTGCCGCTAATGGACGATAAAGGTCCGGTATTTATGCGCAGTTTTGCGGCGCAATTAATTCCGACCGATTGTAGTGCAACAAACATAGATGCTATTAGCCACGTTTTAGATACACAAACGGGTTTATCACAATTGGTGAGACGCGCGCTACTCGAAACCCGTCAACAAGAACAACGCTGCGTAAAAATCAAACAAACATTACAGTAAGCTTACCCATTACAACGGTAAATCAATTACGTTAAATCTAAAAAAGCGCTGATATTTATCAGCGCTTTTTATTATCTTGACCAAATGGAGCCGACACTTAGCAAGTTATGTGGCGATCACTTTCAATAATCCATCTATAAACATCATCATTGCCACTCACTAAGTGCGCACGCAAAAGCTCATCATCACTGGTGCATGATCGGTACTGTCGCTGTCGCGTTCATAGTCAGGCCGAACTAGATGACGATCAAACGTTTTATAATCAATTATATGAGCGAGGTTTTGCTGCTGAGTCGGATTAAACTCACTTGAGACTAATATGTAATCAAGTACTGAGCCACTGTTGCCATAGTAATGTGTCGGCTGCCTAGCAGGATGCGGTTGCTCATCCACTAGTGAGCTTGACTCAAATTCATCCAGGGCCAATGTCGCGTTACACTTAGTCGCGGCGATAAACAGCTCATAGCTGTCAAACAAACTGCTTTGTTGTAACTCTGCCATTAATGAGGTTTCACCTAGTTTAGCCAGCCCAGGGTCTTCAATATCACTGCGATACACGCGTAATTGATTATTAAATGCCGCTAAGAGTTCACTGCCCATGGTGTCATTAAAGTCACCCATCAACATAAAGGGCTGCTGAGTTTGCTGTCTTCTCATCAGCATTTGATGGCACAATAGAGCTGATTCACTGCCGCGCTGTAAACTGGATGCCCAACGCCCAAGCACTTGCCGTGCAACAAAATCAGCACCGCCATGTAAGCCACTTTCACTGATATCGTCACGACTCACGCCACTGCGTTTAGACTTAAGGTGAATGACATAACAATCACATGGACCAAATACTGGTAACTGTATCGTAGCCCGTAACGGTTTACGGCTAAAACTAAATGACTCCGCTAAACCTAACTGGCTGACCCATTGCGGATCTGGGGTGACATTAGCTGAATCAATAATAGGATACTTTGATGCTATCGCGACCACAGGGCTGCGGTACACATAATCACTTACTACCTCGGGTAAATCTAGCGCCACAAAATATTCATAACCCAACGACTCAGTCAGCTTAGCTAAGGCATCAGGACTAAACACTTCCTGAAAAGCAATAATGTCAGGTTGATTGTGGCTAATAAACTCACCTAACCATGCACATTTTTTTTGCCATTGCTTATCACTATAGATGTTTTCAAAGTCGTAGTAGGCGTGAGGCGGTTCAATAAAGTTAAATAAATTAATGCTTACGACACTAAATGTAAGCTCGGGTGATGGAGCGGTTGATACATCGTTTACGTCCAAAATATTTTGCTCTCTGTAAAACTTATATTAAGGGTACTGACAACATTGTTATTTGTCGAATTTAACTCCCCTCAACCAGGAATAATGCAACATAAACAAAATAACCTAAAAAAAACTGAACCTACATTCACAAATACGCGTAATGCATAATAGTTAGACGTTAAGTGATATCTGATTGACTATCCCCCGATACAGCTGATCCGATAAAGTAACACCCGATGTTCTAAGACAATCATCCTCCGTAAGACCCTTTATGGCTTATCCCTCACCCTGATAAGCCATTTTTTTACGGCATTGTTTCTATAGCACATGTGCTTATCGAACTAAAATGAATAGGAGTATATGATGGGATCACTCAATGCAAATAATCGGCATGTCTGCCAAACAATACAAATAGGCATTGCTACTGCCGTTGGGGTTTTATTATTAATTGGCCAACCCGTCTGGAGTGCCAGTGAGGACAACATGCTATTTCACTTTACTGACCCAAGCCACTTCACAGCGTGGAACATCAATAATGACACTGTGATGGGCGGTATTTCGCAAAGCCAAATTAAGCTTAATGAGCAACAAGCGTTATTATTCTCTGGACAGGTTTCCTTGGCAAATAATGGCGGATTTGCATCGACAGAATCCAGCTTTATCCATCAAATTGCCGATGCATCATTACTCACTATCACGGCCAAAGGTGACGGAAAAATATATCAAATCCGTCTAAAAACACCGAATTTATCTTATGGTGAAGCCTATGTGGCTAACGTTAATACTCAAGCTGATACACTCACTCAACATACTTTTACACCAGCAGATTTTACTGTCAGCTTTAGAGGGCGAGCGGTCACGAATGCCCCTACATTAAACTTTGAAGATATTGATCGTGTTGGTTTTCTCGTGGCACAAAAACAACAAGGTCCATTTATAATTGAGTTACACTCAATACAGTTTGACCGATAAATATGTTAATACATAAGGGTATTCATTGAATTTACCAATACACATAAAAGGCATTATTTTTGATTTAGACGGCACCTTAGTTGAGTCCAGTTTAGATTTTGACTTAATTCGCCAACAAATTGGTTGCCCTAATGGCGTAGACCTTCTTAAATACGTCGACGAGTTAAGTTGCAAAGCCACTCAAGCCAACGCAAACAAAATTATTCTTGAGCATGAATATCAAGATGCTATGAGTGCCAAACCAATCAAAGGCATGACCGAACTGATTAACGCTATTGAAGCGGCCAAATTACCCACAGCCATAGTGACTCGTAATAGCCTTGCAGCCAGTGCCATGAAGGTAACACAAAATAATATCGCCATAGACCATGTGTTAACCCGAGAGCACTTCCCTGCAAAGCCGGCACCCGATGCGTTACTGGCCATTGCAACACAATGGCAAATACATCCACAGCATATTATCTATGTTGGTGATTACTTATACGATATTCAAGCAGCTAATAATGCGGGAATGATAGCCTGTTTAATTAATCATGGCATCGAACGCGATTATCAACATTTAGCCGATATTGTTATCGAAGAGTTGAGTCAACTCCAGCAATTATTAATCAATAACTCACCGAGCGATTAACGCCAGTACTAACGTTAATAATAAATAAGAACTACCACATGAATATGAATCAAATTCACCCAAAAAAATTACTGAATAGTAAATGGACCAAAGTTAACGTGGTTCAAAAGTTGAAGCATTTTACAGTGACTAAAGTTGAGTATGACGAGCAACAAAACGTGGTTGAATGTCTTATCCGTGCAGAAATGAATGCAGAAGAATGCTCTATTAATTGGCGCGATCTTAAGGATCCGCAACAGTGGAAAATTGGTTGGCAATAATCTACTGCAAAACACATTTAATATGCCGTTTGATAATGAAAAAGTGACTCTTGTTTAAATACAATGAGTCACTTTTTTATACTAGCATTAGCATAACCTTAGCTAACGAGTTTCAAGATAATAAACGGTTATCAAACCGCTTATTATCTGTTTACTATTGCATTGACTACAACAACTGACTATAACTTCGTTATTAGCCTTGCAACAAAAATAACCAGTTTGTCATTGAAACCCATTATTCTATTTAACTCGGCTATTATTTTATGATAAATATTGAACCTTCGAGCCTAAATTGAAGGGTTTCTAAACCCCAATCAGATAACATGACGTCCTGGATTCGTTGGCCATCACCTTCACTACTACACCCCCACATTTTTGCACATGTTTGTCCCGCTATATTGGATCCAGTGCCTTTTGAAGTGTCAGGGATCATGTGGTTCAATTGGGTAATATGCGAGCCAAACATGTCTTCAAATGTATCCATTTGTACGTCAATGGTTTCCATTTCACCTTGAGGAAAATTGATCGCTGCAGTTTGCTGGTTTGAAACAGTTTTCTCAGGGATTAACGTGACAACATCTTTTGAAAT
The DNA here is from genome assembly GCF_040310085.1 of Shewanella sp. S1-58-MNA-CIBAN-0166. Classification (NCBI taxonomy): domain Bacteria; kingdom Pseudomonadati; phylum Pseudomonadota; class Gammaproteobacteria; order Alteromonadales; family Shewanellaceae; genus Shewanella; species Shewanella sp. S1-58-MNA-CIBAN-0166. Next base: position 75,598 of record NZ_JBEOPN010000006.1, read on the forward strand.
TAAAGCGTAAAGTTTGCTCAGCGGTAAATCTTTAGTTGATTCATGTAAGTAAAGTATTTGCCCATAATTTCTGGCTGCAAAATTATTTTCTTCATAAGCTATAGCAAGGTATTGATCTGCAAGTGCCAAATCTTGTTCTACCATGCCACCACCTAAATACATTTTACCCAATAAATACGATGACTGAGAGTGGCCCATCTTTGATGCGAACTGTAAAAACTCAACACCTTCGTCGACATCTTTCAGAGGAGTATCTTGTAAATACAAGACACCCGCTTTATATTTTGCATCCAGTACACCATATTTACCTGCACGTCGGTACCATTTTAACGCCATGTCTAAATCTTTATTGGTGCCATAACCGGTGTAATAGAATTCAGCTAACATGGCCATTGCTGAGGAGTGGCCTCGTTTCGTTAAAATGCGATAGGCTTTAAAGTATTCAATACATTCAGACGTGTTGCACTCAGGCAATTGGTTTGCTTGGCTTTTAAATGGAGCGAAAGCGAGAAAGCTTAATATTAAGCTCAAAATAATAGTATTTTTTTTCATCATGTTAAGTCCTTTTATATACAATTCATTACTATTAGCATTTATATAACAAATGTATATAGTAACTATGTCTATAAAAATTAACCGTACGTTATATCTAATATTATCAATCGATTACCTAATTATTCTTCAAAAGTAATCTAATACTCTAACAATAGCCACTTCCCTATTGCGATTGAAATCAATCCACAACTGACGAATATTAGTAAACTCATATGCTCCAATGAGATTTATTTACCGCACACACCAATGTTCAACCAAATCGAGTAGCTTCAAATCGATTCAATACCCGATGCACCACATAACACAGTAATAATGTTGCCACGATAGCGACTAATATGCTGCTTATTCGGTACAAAGCACTAAAAACTAAGTCATTATCTGGGGTTAAGTATTGACCGAATAATATCCCTAAGGTGGTCATAGCACCGAATCCCACTCCAGAGCCACTCGCTTCTCTCACGTGTACTTGGCTAAACAACATTAAACCTATCCACAATAGTGGTATCACAAAAATCAATAATCCAGACCAATCATAGAGTAACCCTTGTCCCACCAAGCCGAAAGTCACGCCAAACAAGGTACCGATAGCTCGTTTGCGGGCATAACCGAGCGCACCATTCCAATGCATTGGGAATAACAATAACAAGGTGGTGGCTTGAGCAGACATAGAATCACGTAAGTTAAATACCTGAAAAACCACAAATGATGCAGTTGCAATAGATGCACCGAGTAACGCTTCGTGTCGCATGCGGTTAGGCACTTTAACCACGGCAGCAACTGGCGCTCTTGGTTCAACGTCGGGCCATAAAGCCGTCATAGCATAAGCGATTACAACAGAGGCCGCTGTCGCCCAAAAATTACTGAAAATGAGATTATTAATATCGACACTCGGATAACTGGCAAAGTGCAGCATAATGCTTAAGCTGATAACCCCGTTAGCGCCAAATAAAAACAAACTACCGCGTGACATTGCCGCAAAACGATACAAAAATAGCACAAACACGATGGGTAATATCACCCCAGCGTGAGAGCCAAATAAGCCACCTAAAATACCCACTTCAATCCCAGACATTACAGATGATGCCAATAATTGCCTCATCGCATGGGCATTCATCACAGGGACTAAACCCAGTAACAACATTGGAGTGACGGTAAAAAATACACCATAACTGAGGTCGAAAAACTTGCATATCGCAAATCCTAGCGTGGCGCCTGTTGCTATGCGTAAACATTGGCGTAAATCGTTTGTAGTCAAAGGACTATGGCGTAATAACATATGATCAACCTACGACATTGATACAAGATACTGCACGCAAATAAATTAACCTGCAGCATTGCCTTGAGTGTGAATGGGTGTAATGAGTATTAACAATCAATATTGGGCTTAACTGCGGCGTTAATAGATATAATGCAGCGTGCTGATAACCTTAATTTGAACCTTGGCTAGAAAGCCAAGTAAACCGCTATTAGGTACTAATTGCACCGTTGCACGTGCTCCAGCGGGTAATGCATTAACGCCTTGGTGGTCAAGTTCAAGGTGTAAACGTAAGCGTTGAGCATCACGTACCCAACGTACCGATTCTTGCGGATCAGCTAAACGGCCATTGGCATCAAATTGCCCGGCACTCACACCGGCATCTACGGTACTCACTTTGGCATGATATAAACGTCCAGGTTGACCATCAAATGCAACAAGCGCAGTTGATTGTGGCTCAATACCGCGTAAACTTTTTTCTCTAAAATCAGCAATAATATCGACGTTTTCTGACACTACAGCTAATAGCGGCTGTCCAACAGTGGCAAAGCTGCCGACTTCTAACTGTAAGTTAGTCACCACGCCATTTTGGTCTGCGCGAATTTGAGTGTATGACAGGTTTAATTCTGCTTGAGCTAAACGATTTTGAGCTTGACGGACTTTTAAATTATCTTCGCCATTGCGTCCACGACTTACCACTAGCTTAGTTAAGCGAGCTTTAGCGGCAAGTAAATTGGCCTGCGCCGTGACGGCCTCACTTTGAGCTTGATCAGTTAACTGCTGCGATACACCTCGGGAGGCATACAGAGCATCAAGGCGTTTTGCTTCACTATTTCTCTGCTGTGCACTACTTTGATTTGCCTGAACATCTGCTTTGGCTGCTAGTATCGATGCATCAAGTTCAGCGTTATCTTGTTTTGCTTGCTCTAACGCCAATGTAGCTTGCTCAGCCGCTAACTCGTAAGGGGCTGAGTCGATGCTAAATAACACATCACCTTTAGCCACAAGTTGGTTATTTTCGACGGCAATAGATGCAATTTTACCACTGACTTGTGGCGTCACTTTAGTGACCATTCGTGTGGCCATGGCTTGCGGCGTCATAGGCATTACTGCATCGGCAAACATAAAGTAACCAAACACCATTACAAACATAAAAATAGCGATTTTAACGAGTCGAGCAAATTGTTGATCTGGGGTCATGTTATTTCTCATTCAGGAATTTTGTTGTCTTGTTCAGTGTTCTTATGCAGCGCAGCAAGAGCATTATCACTAATAAGACTAATGACACGTTCAAATTCACTTAATTCTTGACTGCTAATACCTGCAAGTAAATCTCGACGAACCAACATAATGCGGCTTTCCATCTGCTTAAGCATGTCGATGCCTTCAGGAGTTAAGCTGACTATTCGTGCTCGCTTATCGTTCTCGCAGCAGCGGCGCTGTATATATCCTTGCTGTTCTAACTGGCTCAAAGTGCGCATTAAAGAGGGCAATTCTATCTCTAAAGCATCGGCAAGCACCTTTTGGCTCACGTTATCGCCCAAGCGCAGTAACTTCCACAGCGCAGTCCAGCGAGGGTGAGTTAACCCTAATGGTACGAGCTCCGCGTCTGCAGCGGTGCGCCATAAACGATGTAATCGCCCTAAGTGCTCAGCAAGTGAAAGTTCTTTTAATCGCTCTAATTCTTTATACATAATAAATTGCCATTTAGTTAGCGTGCTAAGCATTATAACAACTTAGCATGCTAAGTAAATGGCTGATATTAATTAATCCATAAAACTTCTATAGCGTTGAAACTAATTTATTGATAACTGTGACTAAAAATGACCGACGTTGATTACACGAACAATAAAGATTAGGCCTTTAGTCACATGACATTACGTGGAGAAGAGAACATGAGTGTTATTTAGACAAAGATGATCAGTATCACCAAAACAAAGTGTCACTTTGACATTAACAGTCTTTTTGACACCAATAAAAAGATGTCATTTTAACAGAAACCTAACGACAGGTAAAAATAAAAAACATTAATAACAGTAGCTTAATAACAATAAAAAGTTGGCACGACTTGTGTAATGCTCTGGTCATCTGTATCAAAATGACTTTGCGCTAAGAGGACTTATGAGCAAAAATAAACTCACCGGCATTGCACTGCTAATCGTGCTAGTGGCTTCCTTCACGGTATTACTCAGTTTAGGCAGCGGCATATATCGAGAAAAACCGCCGATTCCAACGGCTTTCACTGACACCAGTGGCCAACCCATATTTACCAAAAATGATATTGAGCAAGGTCAACTTGTATGGCGTTCAATGGGCGGGCATCAGTTAGGATCAATTTGGGGCCATGGTTCTTATGTGGCACCAGATTGGACTGCAGATTGGTTACATCGTGAAGCCCAAGCTTGGTTGTCTATCACCGCAAACGAGCGCTATAACCGCGATTTCACTGAACTCGATTCAGAACAGCAAGCCGGTTTAGAAAAAGGCTTAAGAGATGATATTCGCCATAACACAGTGATCAAAGGTACTGGGGATGAAACTCACGTCGCGCTGTCAAATACGCGAATTGCGGCAATTAATGAAGTGACTAAGCACTATTTATCGTTATTTGGTGATGATCCTGCATTAAGTTCATTACGTGAACAATATGCCATGAAAGAAGGCACTATCACTGATGCTGAACATCGTGAATTGTTAAATGCCTTCCTCTTTTGGGGAGCGTGGGCTGCGGTAACTGAGCGCCCTGGTTATGATTATACTTACACCAATAACTGGCCATACGATCCACAAATTGGCAACGTCCCCACTTCAGACAACATTGTTTGGTCAGTACTAAGCTTAGTGACATTGCTTCTTGGTATTGGCATGCTGGCTTGGCATCACGCCACCTGCAAAGAGGAACCATTGCCAGAACCAGCCAAAGGTGATCCATTATTTTTTACTAAACCTACGCCATCTCAAAAAGCTGTCGGAAAGTATTTTGTTACTGCAATTGGACTGTTTTTACTGCAAATATTAGTTGGCGGAATTACTGCGCATTACGCAGTTGAAGGCCAAGAGTTTTATGGTTTCCCAATATCTGAAATTCTGCCTTATTCTGTTACCCGTACTTGGCATACTCAACTCGCAGTATTTTGGATTGCCACAGCATGGTTAGGCACAGGGCTATATATTGCCCCTGCACTATCAGGATACGAGCCGAAGTATCAACGCTTAGGGGTAAACGTTCTTTGGGTCGCGTTGGTCGTTATCGTATTGGGCTCTATGGCTGGTGAATGGATTGGCGTACAACAATACTTTGACCTAGACATGAACTATTTATTCGGACATCAAGGATATGAGTACATTGATTTAGGACGCGTATGGCAAATATTATTGTTTGTGGGCTTATTAATTTGGACCGTGTTAATCACTGCAGCTATGCGCCCTGCATTAAAAGTTGACAGCGACATACTGCCGGCAATTTGGATTCTATACGCCTCTTGTGTCGCCATCGGTTTGTTTTATGGTGCCGGCCTGTTTATGGGCAAACACTCAAACCTTGCCATCGCTGAATACTGGCGTTGGTGGGTGGTCCACTTATGGGTAGAAGGCTTCTTTGAAACATTTGCAACAGCCGTTATCGCATTAATGTTAGTTCGCTTAGGCCTTATCCGTGCACGCAGTGCCAACGGTGCGGTATTATTCACAACAGTGGTGTTTTTAACTGGCGGCTTAATCGGCACCTTACATCATTTATACTTTACCGGTACCCAAACCTCAGTCATTGCTTGGGGAGCCATATTCTCGGCACTTGAAGTGGTGCCGTTAGCATTAATTGGTTTTGAAGCTGTGGGAACCTATCGTTTACGTAAAGCGAGCCCTTGGATGGAACGTTATCACTGGGTCATTATGTTCTTTGTCGCCACCTCATTTTGGAACTTAATTGGTGCCGGTGTATTAGGTTTCTTAATTAATCCACCAATATCGCTTTATTTTATCCAAGGTTTAAATACTACTGCGACACATTCTCATGGTGCATTTATGGGCGTGTACGGTATGTTAGGTATAGGGCTAATGCTATTCTGTTTACGCGGATTAACAGGCGATATGCAATGGAACCAAAAATACCTTAAAGGGGCATTCTGGACATTAAATATCGGCTTAGCAGCAATGCTGTTTATGTCATTATTGCCTGTCGGAATTGTGCAGTTCTTTGCGGTCATTGACCACGGCTATTGGTATGCTCGTTCACCCGCTGTGATCCACAGCGATTTAGTGGAAAGCCTTGTATGGACACGAATGTTTGGTGACATTATCTTCAGTATTGGTGGATTATTGATGGCGGCGTTCTTATTTGACATCATCAAGAAAGCCATTGCTAGCAAAGGCGTTAAAGCGAAACAAGCTAGTCCATTAACGATTAACTAAGTATGCATTAATAAACACGCTTTGATAACCATCATCAGGGGCCTTTGTGGCCCCTTTAGTTTCAACAATTTGGGCTTTACCCTTGTTGTTATATTCACACTTGTCATAATGACACTTATTATGTTCCTTTCTGGAGTTTAGCATGGCATTGAGACAAGCTGACTTAACCCGTATCGCACTTGATATCACGTCCAATTTATCTAAACGTGATCGATTCTCTCGTTTATTAACCACAGTAAGAGAAACCCTCGATTGTGATGCTGCTGCACTGTTATCGTTCCACGGGCATCAATTCAAGCCATTAGCGATTGATGGACTGAGTGCGGATGTATTAGGACGGCGCTTTATTTTAAGTGAGCATCCGCGACTTGAAACCATTGCCCGAGCGGGTGATATTGTCCGTTTCCCTTCCAATAGCGAATTACCCGACCCTTACGATGGCTTAATCCCCAATGTAGATGGTGACTTAAAAGTGCATGCCTGCATCGGTTTACCATTATTCGCTAACGAGCAACTCATTGGCGCATTAACTATTGATGCATTAGATCCCAATAAGTTTGATCAATTCAGTAATAATGAACTGCGCAGCTTTAGCGCAATTGCAGCGGCTTCATTAAACAACGCATTGCTGATTGATAAACTTGAAAAACAAGCGTCAACGTTTACCATCCCCCATACCCAACCCTCTAGGCTATTAGACACAGAAACAGAAACCGAAATAATTGGTCAGGCCGATAATCTATTATCGCTGCTTAATGAAGTGAATGTGGTGGCAGAAACTGAACTCAACGTGTTGATTTTAGGAGAAACGGGTACCGGTAAAGAATTGATAGCCAAGCAGATCCATCAACAATCTGCACGAGCCAATAAACCACTGGAGTATTTAAACTGTGCTGCACTTGCTGAATCCGTTGCCGAAAGCGAACTCTTTGGTCATGTAAAAGGCGCGTTTACTGGCGCTATTAGCCATCGTAGCGGCAAATTTCAAGTAGCCGATAAAGGCACATTATTTTTAGATGAAATTGGTGAACTACCTCTTAACTTACAAGCAAAACTACTGCGAGTACTGCAATTTGGCGACGTGCAAAAGGTCGGTGATGATCGTAGCTTAAAAGTCGATGTTCGTATTATTGCCGCAACCAATAAAGACCTAAAAAGCGAAGTATTGGCCGGACGATTTAGAGCAGATTTATACCATCGTTTAAGCGTGTTCCCGGTTATGGTTCCACCACTAAGAGAACGTCAACAAGATATCCATTTATTAGCGGGCTACTTTATCGAGCGCTATAGACAGCAATTACACTTGGCCCATTTAAGATTAGAGCCTTCATCATTGCAATTACTGGAGCAATATGACTGGCCTGGCAACATACGTGAACTTGAGCATTCCATTCATCGAGCCGCTGTTTTAGCTAAATCACAAAGCCAAAAAGATGGTTTATGCATCATTAACAACAGCCATTTTGAATTTACACAGTCATCGCCTGATGCTATCCATTCAAACAAAAACCTGACGCTTAAACAGTCGGCAACATCTTTACCACAAACAAGCTTACGAGATGCAACAGATCAGTTTCAAAATCAATTTATCCAGCAAATATATACTCAGCAAGGGAGTAATTGGGCTGCAACCGCACGCCAATTGCAGATAGATTCAGGTAACTTACACAGGCTGGCTAAACGCTTAGGATTAAAATAAAAAAAGTAAAAAATTTCAGTTGAAATATTAGCCGTAATAAGTAACGATGCGCCCTAACCATCTGTACAAATGACCTGTACTAATTATTTGTACTAAATAGTCAAACTTGGCAAAATATTGTAGTCTGACTAATATAACGTCTGTTTTGGAATGATATAACCCTTATGATAAATTCGTTACGTTCTACTTTAATTGCAGCGACTGCCATTGTATTAAGTTTTTCGAGTGCTGCTGTTGAATATCGTCTACCGGCTGAAGGCAGTAATTTAGTAGGTGAAAATCAATATTATGTTGTTCCTGAGGGGAAACTAACCTTAGAGCAAATTGCTTCACAATTTCAGCTAGGGTTGACTAATTTATTAGAAGCTAATCCAGGTGTTGACCCATTCTTACCTAAACCGGGTAGCACATTACTGATCCCGCATCAGCTAATTCTACCTAACGCTAAAAGAGAAGGTGTGGTCATTAACTCTGCCGAGATGCGTTTGTATTATTATCCGAAGGGTAAAAATACCGTCGAAGTATTGCCTATTGGTATTGGTCAAATTGGTAAAGATACCCCTGAAAATTGGGTAACAACAGTACAACGTAAACGCGCTAATCCAACTTGGACACCTACGGTTAATATTCGTAAATCATACGCGGCTAAAGGGATAACATTACCGGCTGTATGGCCAGCAGGCGCTGACAACCCAATGGGTTTATTCGCCCTTTATGTCGGTAACTTGTATGCGGTTCACGGTACTAACGCCACGTTTGGTATTGGTTTACGGGTAAGTTCTGGCTGTGTTCGTTTACGCGATGAAGACATTGAACATTTATATAATAGCGTACCAGTTGGCACACGTGTTGAGTTTATTAACCAACCGATTAAAGCCACTGAAGAACCTGATGGTAACCGCTATTTAGAAGTTCATGAGCCACTGTCACGAACTCAAGCTGAATTTGATTCGTTAGAACCAGTAGCACTATCATTCGATAAAGCCATGACTCGCTTTGTTGCTCACCCAGACACTGACTCATTTACATTAAAACGATTACTTGAGCAACGTACTGGAATGCCAACTCGGATTAATCCTTAGGCATTAACCGATAAGCATAAAATGTTTGGATTTCTGCAAACATAACAAAATGGCTTTGTTAATTCAGTAAACACTGTGATTAACAAAGCCATTTTTTATATCAGCTTGATAGTTACTCCCAACTCAGGATAAGAAATGAAGTTACTTATCAGGTGTACTTATCGTCGACCCATTCTGATCAACATTATCACTGTCACTCACATTCTGACTATCACCCAGCGCTTCACTGGTTTGTGCTAATGCATGTAAATCTTCCATCGCCACATTAATGTCACTTTGACCGGCATTAATTAACTCTTCGGTTTGCTCGGCAAATGAAGTCTGTTGATCCATTTCTTGTAGAAGCGCGGCAGCATTTTCTTCTGTTATATTTAATGCTGATTGTGGGTATTGCTGAGCATTTGCTTGATTACTATCAGCTGACGGTGCTTGACCGCGATTTAGCATGGAGTTAATTGTCGGTTGCATAACCATAGCGGTAATAATCACGATTGCGGCGACAGCAACCAAACTAAGCTTACCCATAGAAATTGGCGTTTTCTTATCCGGCATTGAAGGAGTTTGATTGAGTTCGGAAAAACGTTCGCTATCAACCTGGGGTAACCCAGACGATTCAGGCCCTTTAGTGCGCATGCCGATAAATTGACCGCCATCATAAATTTCCATTTGATGGCTGGATACTTCACCCTCGACAATACCCGAACTGACAATTATGAGTTTATTACAATGTAACGTGCCTTTGAATAAGCCAGACACTCGCAGCTCTTGACAAAAAACCTCACCTTCAACCACACCACTAGGTTCTATTTTTATTTGATCGGTTGAACTGATTTTACCCTTAGTTTGGCCCGCGATTATTGCTGGACCTTGAATATGCATATCACCTTCCAACGCCATATCGACACCAATATAGGTCATGCCCTTATTTTTATTATTCATTTTGGGTCCTTGTTAGGATTATTACTCTTGGTTATTATTCTTAGTTATTACTCTGGGTTAATCGTCTTTGTTGATAGATTGTTATTTTTATCACAAGAGCTTAAAGGAAATACACTTCATAATAAAGTAAGTCGTTAATGGTATAATACCCAGATCAACAATTTACCCTAAGTGCTATGTCGCCATTACAAGCTTACCAACAACGTCTTCAGCAAAATATTGTTGATGATCCTGCACAGCAGCAAGCAATACTCGCGCTTGATTTGCTTTATCAACAATGCCTCTGTGTTAATCCAAACAGCCGAGGCTTATATTTATGGGGCGATGTGGGCCGAGGAAAAACCTTTTTGATGGACATGTTCTATCAAAGCTTGTGTGATCAAATTCAGTGCGACCAGATTCAGTGCGATCAGAGCATGTATAGCTCACAACATAAAACGGATAAAACCTTATTACGCCTGCACTTTCACCGTTTTATGGCCATGGTCCACCAGCAATTAAATCAAACTTCGGGGATACGTGATCCATTAACACACATAGGCAAGCAGATTGCGGCGAAATATTCTGTTATTTGTTTTGATGAGTTTTTTGTCGCTGATATCGGTGATGCCATTTTACTCGGTCGATTATTTGAAACATTATTTCAGTCAGGCGTCATCTTAGTTGCAACCTCAAATGTACCAATAATCGACTTGTATAAAAATGGTTTACAACGCGATCGTTTTTTACCCACAATCGATCTGCTCCTACAATATACCCAATCGATCCACTTAGACGGTCAAATCGATCATCGCTTACATTCTAGCGCCGTAACGCCTACAAAATCAGCCCGCTGGTTAACATTGCCGTCGGCAATAACGCCTCAAGCGGTGTTTACACTTTTGTGTCAACAATACCCACAAGCTAATGTCAGCATAATAAATACACCTGACTCAATCGATATTTGTCAGCGCACTATTGCCATTGAGGCTCAATATGGACAACTTGCTTGGTTTGAATTTTCAGCTTTGTGCCAAGGCCCACGTTCGGCATTGGATTACATTGAATTAGCTGGCCGATTTAGCCATATATTGCTCAGTAATGTGCCTACATTAGGCGGTGAAGTACGTAGTTGGATTAAAGCTCGCGGCACCGAAGATGGCGCATTAGCTACCACCACAGGCGAACGACAACTGGCGTATGCCAGTGAAGACGATCCGACTCGACGCTTTATTAGTTTAGTGGACGAATTGTATGATCAAAAAGTGATGTTAATCCTCAATAGCGACTGCAACTTAGAAGATTTATATATCGACGGGGCATTACAATTTGAATTTAGACGCACTTATAGCCGCCTGATTGAAATGCAACAATGGGTGTAAGTAAGCCTGCAGCACTGAAATGAACCGCTTAACAGGCGAGTCTATGCCGTAGATTATGAAGCTTGATAGTTTTCAACATCACTAAAACGAAGTAAAAAGTTGTCAAGAGCATCATTGGTCGGGTAATCGAACTGATATTTATTGTGAAAAAATACTGTCAAGCTAACCTGAGCATCGGCTAAAGTAATGGTATAACCATCATGATCCGTTTGCGCACTGATTCCACACAACCAATAATCATGACCATTATGACCGTCTTCAAGCGCCCGCTTCTCACCATATTGCGTGACTTTGTTAAACACTTTCAACGCGCGGTGAATATCAATTTCATTTTTCATATCATGCTCTGCTATTAATGTTTTGCATTATCATTCAAGCATACTATACGCCATTTGCACTTAATAGATCAGCGAAGAAAAACATGATAAACCAGCAAAGTACAACACGACTGATCAGCCTTAAATGGATAAGTTTACTATAGCAGTATTTTTTCGCTGAAAAGATTTCCCTTTGTTAACACAACAAGGCAGAATCGCGATACTTTATAACAGACAGAACCTATACCATGCCTGATATTGTGATTGCCTTTTTTGCCCTCGGTTTGCTTGCCGGGTTGATAAAGTCTGATTTAAAAGTCCCTAAAGCAACCTACGAAACCCTATCTATCTTACTTATGCTTACGCTAGGACTAAAAGGTGGCATGGCACTGCATGGAGAAACTGCCAATTTAGCGATCACCGAATTACTGTCTGTTATTGCACTTGGATTCATAATCCCACTTAGCCTTTATCCTCTACTGCGAAAATTAATTCAATTACCGCAAAAAGAAGCCATAAGTATTGCTGCTCATTACGGCTCTGTGAGTGCGGGAACATTTGCCGTGGTGATGACCATGGTCGATCAATCTCAGTGGCCTTTACGACCTGAAACAACGTTGTATCTAGTGCTACTCGAATTGCCTGCAATTATTATCATGCTTTGGCTACACCGCTACTTACAAGCAAAAGTAGCAGGCGATAGCCAACACTCTTCGGCAGGCAGCGTATTACATGAAGCGCTGACAAGCCGCGGAGTCGTATTACTCTGTGGAGGGGTGATCATAGGCTGGATATATGGCACTAGTGGCATGGCACCACTTACACCAATGTTATTGGGTGGTTTTAAAACGTTATTAGCACTGTTCTTATTAGAAATGGGGATTAGTACCGCCAAAGTATGCTTCCCTATTCCTTACAAACAATGGCGTTTATTGGTATTTGCTGCGGTAATTCCATTTATTTTAGCTTGGGCGGGTATCGGCTTAGGCGTGTTACTTGATTTACCTTCTGGCAGCATATTAGTACTTGCAGGCTTAAGTGCAAGTGCGTCTTATATTGCTGCGCCGGCCGCAATTAAGGCAGCAATACCAGACGCTAATATTGGTTTAGCGATGTTGGCATCACTCGGAATAACGTTCCCAATAAACGTATTAATTGGTTTACCTATCTATAAAATGTGGATAGAACAGATACTAAGCTGAGCATTGATACACTCATAACCGTGCCGATAAATCGATGTTAACAGTTGTTGTTAACGAACGTTATTAACGATTGTTGTTAACAATCGTTAATAACGTTGATTGATTTCGCTACAAATATACAAATGAATAATAGTTGCGCCAAGTGTATTATTTGCAGCGGCTCAACGAGTTTAACGTTTGTAGTTTATCAAGTCAGTTACATTCGCAGATAAAAACACCAATATCATCAACTTAATAAGCGCTATTTAATATCCGTTGGTGTTCTCTGGTGATGTAATGCTTTATCGACAAACATGGCTTTATCGACCTTAACCAAATAATCATTTAACGATAATGACTGCCTAGCTTGTCGATGCGCCACGCCCTTACTGTACTTTAATTGGTATGGTTTACCACTGTGCAGATTATGTTGATTAACGCACTGTTGAAAACGTTGTAATACATTATTAACACTAATTTCATCGCTTTGGCTCAGCATTACCACAAATTCATCACCAGCAAAGCGGGCAATAATATCCGATTCGCGGAAGCTGTCGATCAATAAGCCAGCAAAAGTCCTCAAGGCAGTATCACCTTCTTCATGGCCAAAATTGTCGTTAATTACTTTAAAGTAATCTAAATCAAAGAAAATTAAGCACGTTGCAAAATCAAGCCTATCACCATAAGCAAGCGTCTTATTAGCGAGTAATTCAAAGCCACGACGATTAGAAATACCGGTTAGCGCATCTAAGGTATTTTGCTGAATCGACAGCAGTTCTTCTGCGACAATTTTGCCAAGGTCTTCCAAGGCATCTTCATCATCTTTAGAGAAAGATCTCGGCTTGTCATCGATAATACACAAGGTACCTACCCTCACACCATTAGGCATAGTCAACGGATAGCCGGCATAAAATCGAATCTTAGGTGCCGCCAATACAAGCGGATTGTCGGCAAAACGTTCATCTTTTAGTGTGTCTGGCACAACTAAAACATGTTGTTGATTAATAGTATGACCACAAAATGAAATATCACGCCGAGTTTCGCATACATCCAACCCCTGCACAGACTTGAACCATTGGCGATCGGAGTCGATTAAACTCACCACACTAATTGACACTGAAAACAATCGCTTAGCCAACCGAGTGATACGATCAAAACGTTCTTCAGCGATCGTGTCGAGCACGTTCAGCCCTCGAAGCGTTTCGAGTCGAGTGTATTCATTGTCAGGTATCGGTGCCAGCAGCATTAAACAACCTATTCAATCAAAATAATAGTTCTATAATCAAAGCAGTTAAGTGACTAAATATCAACCTAATCTACTTTGATTAATGTTTAAACCGATAGAATTTCATTATAAATTTCAATTACACTGTCGATTTTTTGTTGCACACTTTGTATGGGTAATTTACCGGGCAACTGTTGTAATGTCAGTTCATGATTCTCGTCACGCAGCCAGCAATAGGTTTGGGTTAAATGTTGGGCTTGCATGATGGGTAATAACTCCAACTCCGCCAACACTTCAAAGATACGCACATTATCAGACCAAATGGTTAATTCCTGATATTGATGAGCATTCGCTAACACTAAGTACTGAGCGATAAACTCTATGTCTGCAATACCACCAGCACTCTGTTTTAGATCAAATTGCTCTGGTTCAACTTGCAACAAGTGCTCACGCATTTTTATGCGCATGTCTTTGACCGCTTTGGCTAATACCTCTTTATCACGCTCTATTTTCAATATTTTCGCACGTAAATCACTAAAACGACCGGCAAGCGAATAATCACCAAATACAAAACGAGATCGCACTAATGCTTGATGCTCCCAAGTCCACGCTTCTTGTTGTAAGTAGGTACCAAAATGCTCAATCTCACTCACCAACAAACCAGAAGCACCTGACGGACGTAAGCGCATATCCACTTCATATAACTCACCAGACGTTGTCCGGGTAGCAAATAAATGCACAATACGTTGGGCAAGCTTGAGGTAGAAATGGCCGATATCAATAGGACGCTTACCATCAGTTGTGCCAGCACCTGTGTGGCCGTGTAGAAACACCAAATCTAAATCAGAACCATAACCCAGCTCAATTCCACCTAACTTACCGTAACCAATGACGGCAAAACCCATGTTACTTGGGCTGGTTCCTGCAGGTATGCCATGGCGAGATGCCACCTGATGCCAAGCTTGTAGTACAACTTGTTCGATAATGGCTTCAGCTAAAAAGGTTAAATGATCGCTAACCTGCATGACAGGTAATACCCCAGTAACATCTGCGGCCGCAATCTTAAGCTGCTGAGACAATTTAAACTGCCGCAACGCTTCCATTTGCTGTTCCATGTCATCTTCAGGTACACGTAATAAATACTGGCGTAATTCACTAGGATAATCATCAATCGAAGTAATGTCATACAGCTGCGACGGATCAATTAACTCATCGAGCAGCATTGGGAAATTCGCCAGCTCGCGGGCAATCCAAGGGCTTGCACAACACAAACTCACTAATTGCTGTCTAGCGCCTGGGTTTTCACATAAAAGCTCTAGATAGGTAGTACGGGTTAAAATTTTATCCAGCACTTTAGCTACTGGTTTAAACGCTTGGCTCGGTTTAGTTTGAGTCACTAACTCTTCAAGCAACTTAGGCATTAATTTGTCTAGCGTTTCACGTCCTCGAGGTCCGATAGAACGTTTCGACACCGTTTGATGCCACTCATTTAATAGTGGCCATAATTCGGCATCATCGATTTGTTGCTCTTGCAACAAGGCGTTAGCGTGTTCATCTTGCTGCACATTCCAAAATAAAGCAGTCCAATGATCATTGTGTTCATGGCTGTCAGTACCACCCACAGTGGCATTAAAATGGCCATGAATGGTAACCATTGCTTGATTAATTTTTTGACGAAGTTCGGCTTCATCGGCCATGTCTAGCGGATAACATAAACGTTGCCAATCGAGCTCATTATTAGGCAGGGTTTGCGTTTGCTTATCGTCAATGGCTTGCAACAAGTTTTCCACTCGACGCAATATAATATAACTGTGTTTAAGCTCATCAACCGCTAAGTATTCCAATTGCCCTAAGCTGTACAAGGTATCAATGGCGCCAAATAAACTTTGCTGACGCAATGCAGGCTCGCGGCCACCACGGATCAACTGAAAACTTTGCACCACGAATTCAACTTCGCGGATCCCGCCGGCGCCAAGCTTAATATTATCGGTTAACTGACGACGCCTAACTTCTTGGGCGATTAATTGCTTCATTTTACGCAGTGATTCAATCGCAGAAAAATCAATATAGCGGCGATAAACAAATGGTCGTAGTAGGTCATGCAACTCATCGCAATAGCCAGACCAAGGTCCAAGTACGCGCGCTTTGACCATTGCATAACGCTCCCAATCACGACCTTGCTCTTGGTAATAGTCTTCTAAACCGCTAAAACTGACCACCAAAGGACCACTTTCACCATAAGGTCGTAGACGCATGTCGACACGGAAAACGAATCCATCCACGGTGACTTGGTCGAGTAAATTCACCAAGCGTTGTCCCATGCGGATAAAAAATTGCTGATTTGCCTGAGTCCGTCGACCGCCAACGGTTTCACCATGTTCTGGAAAGGTAAAAATTAAGTCGATGTCTGATGAAAAGTTAAGTTCACGACCACCCAGTTTACCCATGCCTAAAATCAATAAGGGTTGTGGCTTACCTTCAGCACTTGTTGGTGTGCCGTATTGTTGACACATCTCTTGATATAACCAATCACGTCCAGCAATTACCAATGCCTCTGCTAATGCAGATAAATCGAGTAATGACTCTTCAACTGGGGTGTAATTTAAAAAATCACGCCACGCTAAGCGCACCATTTGCAGATTACGATAACGACGTAAGGCAGACTTAACTTGCTCTTCTTGAGTTAACTCAGCTAATAGCGAATGTAACTGCGCATCAAACTCACTGCGCACAACATCACTTAATAAGCCATCAAATAACTGCACAATCCATTCTGGATGACGACAAAGTTGCTCACCCATATAGTCACTTAAGCCAAATACGGCCTTTAACTCTTGCTGTTGCATGGCTGTCAGTGCTGTTTTAGCTTCTGGCCAAACGTCGCAGAGTCTTAACCAGTAACGATCTGCGCTGTCTAGCATCGCTGCAGATAATACCTTGTTACTTTGGTTTTGCATGGCAATAATGATCCCTAAAGAAAATGAACGTTGGACATATTATGTCGTGAATGGTATATCTATCAGCCAGTCAAATGATCAGATTAATATCATTGACACTAAGATTACTATAACCTGTGTCATATTGAATTAGCACATGAAAAATCTACATTTTGGAGAAAACATGGTAGGTCACCTCCCACGTGTACTCACATTGATAACGGTATTGTTTGTTGCCTTAACCCTTGGCGGTTGCGGTGACGATAGACCGGAACAAATTGCTAAGTACCAGCAACTGACCCAACAACGACTTGATCTGTTGGCCAGTTCGCTCGATAACAATCAGTTACGCAATGCGACGTTACTCAAACAATACACTCGAGTTCTCGCTCAGCGTCAATCCGACTTAACCCCATTACTAGAAGAATTGGCTAAAGATGCCAGCACTGAAGGGCCAATGTTTAAGTCATTAACGCGTCGTTACAAAGACTTAAACGACAGCGCTAATTTTATTGATTTAGACCAACAGTTAGCTGAAGCACAGAATATTTATCAAGCCGCTGACACCAGTTTGTATAACGATATGCTGTCTGATCCAGTCAATGTTGTTGCCGATATGTCTAAAGGGCAACTCGCTCGAGTTAATGCTATTAGCCGTGAGGCTGAAGCCTTAGCAAATGGCACCGAAGGCAGTGGTGCAGGCAGCCAACTTGTGGGTAATCCTGCATATGGTAGCTGGCAAAATAATTCAAGCGGCACCTCCATTTGGGCTTGGTATGGCATGTATGCGATGTTTTCTAACTTCTCCCGCCCAATAGGCTACGGTAGTTGGTCGGGTAACCGTGGTTACAGCTATTATAATGATGTGGGACGTTACCGTTACACTTCACCAAAACAAGCAACTTCGCAAACCAAAACCTTTGAACAAACCAAGAAACGTTTTAACAGCCAAGGGAAACGATTCGACAGCCCTTATGCAAAAGCTCGAACAGGCTCTACTAGCTTGTCACGTCAAAGTACCAGTGCACCCAAAGCTAATAGCACCACTCAGAGCGCGAGTAGAAAATTTCGTTCGAGCTACTCAAAAGACAGCAGTTTCCGTAACTCAAGCAGCCGCACTAGTCGCGGTGTTAGCCGTGGAAAATAGGTAAGGACTCACCATGACATTTTTTCAAGAATATGGCTTAACTCAACATTTGGCGATTATTTTAGCCATTGATTTAACCATCGCTATCATTTTGCTGACGCTAATGCGTTATTTGCAGGGGTGGAGCGTTAAAGTCAACAGCAGTGCAGAGTTAGCCGAGCGCGACAACTTTGCCTTTGGGATCAGTACCGCTGGTGCTGTGGCGGCTTTAGGTATTGTGCTAACTGGCGCTATCACAGGCGAAGCGGCTCCGTCTTATTTAACTGAAGCGATTGGCATGTCGGCATACGGCTTGTTTGGCTTAATACTGATTAAATTAGGCCGTTTTTTACATGATAAAATCGCCTTAAATGAATTTGCTAAAAACGATGAGATTCTTAAAGGTAATATTTCTGTTGCTGTGGTTGATGCTGCTGCAGCCATAGCCACTGCCATTATTATCCGCGCGGTATTAATGTGGGCTGAAGATATTACTCTAGATACCTTTATCGCTATTTTTAGTGCCTTTTTAATCTCACAACTCATGTTAGTCATACTCACCCGACTACGTGAAAAGCGTTATGCCAAACGTAATCAAGGCGCGTCAATGCAACAAGCGTTAACTCAGGGCCAAACGGCATTAGCACTTCGTCACAGCGGCTACATGATTGCCATGGCACTAAGCTTTAATGCGGCGAGTCATTTTATTGCTTATGACCCAACAGCCCATGTAAGCAACATTATTGGTTGGTGCGCATTCTCATTGATTATGCTGGTGGTATTATCGTTATTAATAACCATAGTGAAAAAAATGGTGTTAGCCGGTATCAATCTTGCTGAAGAAGTTGAGAAACAACAAAACATCGGTATTGCAGCCGTTGAAATGGCGATTAGTATTGCCGTTGCCCTTATTCTCACGGCGTTAATGGCTTAATCTATGACAACACCTTTGCTCGATGATCTTCCCGCTAACACTACACAGGGGGACTCGCAGCAAAGTTCCCCTCCATCCCGTCAAGTATCATGGTTTGATGATGCCTTGTTACTCGGCATTATGGCCTCGTTGGCGGGATGCGGTCTTATTTATGAATACTTATTATCACACTATGCTGGTCGCATTCTCGGCGCATTAGAAGCCGCCATTTACACCATGATTGGTCTAATGATTGTGTCCATGGGTGTGGGCGCTTTTGCCGCACGTAAAATAAAATGCGCTTTTACTGGCTTTGCCATGCTTGAATTAACCGTAGCACTGTGTGGCTCTTTTGCCATTATCATTACCGCAGCGGTCATCGGATTCGGTCAACAACTGCCGTTAACCATCGCCAATACACTCGGCCTACCGCCAGATCATTTACCCAATGGTGGCTTTATTGCCAGTTTGCAAACTCTCAGTGCATATTTACCTTATGTTTGGGGTGTATTACTCGGGTTAATGATTGGTATGGAAATTCCACTTATTGCCCGCGTTCGACAATCATTGTCTGAAGCGCACTTACTGCATAATGCCGGCACCATATATGGTGCCGATTACATTGGCGCTGGAATAGGCGCCGCAATCTGGGTCGGTTTTATGCTGGCCATTGATATTCAATTAGCTGCTGCGCTTACAGCGAGCGTTAACCTACTCGCTGGACTGGTGTTTATTTGGCGTTTTTGGTCAAAAATAAATCATGTAAAATTGCTGCTTATCGGCCATATTATTGCCAGTGTGGTGATTGGCATATTAGCCGTTAAAGGCCCGAGCTGGGAACAGCATTTTAATAACCTTTTGTATAAAGATCATGTGGTTTATGCCAAAGCGACCCGCTTTCAGCAGCTCAATTTTACTGAGCGTTTGCGCGGTGGTGGTTTACCTCCCGTTTATAATTTATACATCAATGGTCGGTTACAATTTTCAAGCAGCGACGAGCACATCTATCATAGCTTTTTGGTTCATCCAACATTGGCTGCCAGCGCACGGCACGATAACGTGCTCATTATTGGTGGTGGTGATGGCTTAGGACTAAAGCAAGTACTCAAATGGCAACCTAAAGCGGTTACCTTAATGGATTTAGATAAAGACTTACTGGCACTGTTTAAATCGCCACCAACAGATATGCCACAACGCTTACAGGATGCATTACTGGCGTTAAACGGCGATGCGTTAAACGATCCACGCTTAACATTAATGGTCGACGATGCATTTAACGGGGTTGATAAGCTAATTCAAAATGGCAAAATGTTTGATGCCATTATTGTTGACTTACCCGACCCAAGTCATCCTGATTTAAACAAACTGTATTCAGACTTATTTTATCGTAAGCTTAATGAATTACTTAGCGCCGATGGCGTAATAACGGTGCAATCAACCTCACCTTATCATGCGCCAAAAGCGTTTATATCGGTTGGTAAAACACTGACTACTGCAGGGTTTAATGTAAAACAGTATCACCATAATGTCCCTAGCTTTGGTGAATGGGGTTGGAGCATTGGCAGTAAAATGGGTAAAAACCCACAACAACGTCTTGCTGCACTAACAGATATACCGGTACCAGAAGAATGGCTAACCCCAGGACTTATTCACGCTTCATTTGAATTCCCAAAGAATTTCTATGCCGATATAGACAACATCAAAGTAAACGAAATTGGTTCATTACAGCTGTATTACTACCACTTAGCGGCTTGGTCAGAAAATGAAGTAATTAATCTTTTTTAATTGGACCAGATAGCGCTTGACATATTATGTCTAGATGCTATCTTTACTCACAGACATAATATGTCAATTAAGGACGAATATGAACATCCATACCATTGCAGGTCACCTAAACGGACTATGCGATCACAGCAAAACCGGTTTTCAGTTTGATTGTTATCCGATTGACGGTGATGTTGAAGTGTTACAAGTCAATATTGTCGGCCGAGAAGAAATTCCGGTGTTTGTATCAGTAACTGACAACCAAATATTGTGTATCAGTTACTTATGGGGCGAAAACGAAGTAAACCAAGCTCGCCGCGCTGAAATGTTCGAGACCATGTTAGAGCTCAACATTCCAATGCCATTATCATCGTTTGCTAAAATTGATGATAAATATGTGGTTTACGGGGCATTATCTGTGCAATCAAGCATGGAAGAAATTGAACAAGAATTAGCAGTACTGTCAGACAACTGTCTGGAAGTCATCGACGAACTCGTCGAATTTTTAATCTAAGGAGCCAATTATGGGCATTCTAAACAAGATTCTTACAGCGTTTCGTGGTGGTGCAACTGAAGTTGGCCAAAATATCGTTGACTCAAACTCAACCCGAATTTTTGAACAAGAGATTCGTGATGCAGAAAAGCATTTAACCCGAGCTAAACGTGAATTAACTGATGTTATGGCTAAAGAAATGCAAGCCAGTCGTGAAATTGATCGCCTAAAGCGTAGTGTTGTTGAGCACGAAGGTTATGTCACCCAAGCGCTAGAGAAAGGCAATGAAGCTTTAGCAATTGAAATAGCTGAAAAGATTGCTCAGCTAGACGAAGAATTAGCTGAACAACAAACAGCCAATGATAGCTTTAGCTCACATGCAGTGCGTTTAAAAGATTTAGTGAAGAAGACTGAGCGTCAGTTAAATGATTATCAACGTCAACTTACTATGGTTAAAACCACTGAAAGCGTGCAAAAAGCCACTGCAACTATCACTGACTCATTTGCGTCAAGTAATTCAAAACTGCTTAACGCTAAAGATTCACTAGAGCGCATCAAAGCACGTCAACAACAGTTTGATGACCGCTTAAAAGCGTCAGAAACATTAGCTGAAGAGAATAGCGATAAGTCATTACATGCCAAGCTAGCTGAAGCAGGTATTGGTGAGCAAAAGTCGAATGCTAATGCTGTGCTAGATCGCATTAAAGCACGTAAAGGTTAAGCTATTATGGGATTTCTTAGTGGCCTATTCGGCAAAAAAGAAGCCCCGAAGCGTAAGCTTGACCATCCAAATAAACTGCTCAAGGGTGATATGATCACCTTTGATGACAGTTTTGCTTTGCCTACGCAATTGCGCGGGCAACAGCTTAAGGTTGAAGCTATTCATACTTATGAATACCAACGCTCGCAGCTTTGTGAATTCTTATTACGTGGCCATAGCGGCACCGCAATCTATTTATCCTACGTGCAAGAAGACGAATCTTACTTAAGTATTTCAATCAAAATCAACCGCGCTGTGGTTGAACAATTGTTTGAGCTTGACGCATTTGCTGAAATATTTGAAGAACCAGGCAAAGCAACGCTGACATTGCAGGCACTTCCTGCCGAGTTAGCCGCTGAGTTCGATAAATGGCTCAGTGATGAATATCATCAAGTTGAATTTGCCGGTTTTGGTTACTTCCATCGTCAAGATTATCGCGACCTAAAGCCTCCTCAAAATGACGATGATGCTCGCGGTGAAGGTTTTGAAGGTTACAGTTTGGCTAATGCTGATGACTCTCACGCGGTTGATATTGAAGTTTACGAAAGTGGAGACACTGAAGTGATGTTGACTTTATATCGCCCACTGACCGATATTAGAGAGTATTGGCCAGCAAGCTGATACAGGTAGGAGACGATTTTCTAATGAGTTCAGGCAAACCGTTACCAGAGAAATGGCTTAAAAACCAACAAGCTGCAAAAGCAACCCAAGTGGCTTTTGATCTGGATGAGAAGTTTCAATACTCAATCCGAAAAGAAGCCTTAGATAAAGGCGTCAGTCCTTCAGACCAAATCAGGACCATACTTGGACTCTCTGTATCCAAACGTCCAAAGCGTCCTCGCTTAACTGTGTCATTAAATGCTGAAGATTATGTGATTTTAGCGCAGAAATACGGCTTAGAATCTGAGTCGCAGCTGGAAATCAAAAAGCGCGTATTAGATGATTTGGTCCACTTCGTTGATACTAAATCGTCAAAATAAACACCGTTATCAGCACTGTACATTAACTAAAAACAACGCACCAGACACTTGTCTTGTGCGTTTTTTGTTATGATAAACTCAACATCTTAACAAAGCCTCACGGCGAACGAATGCAAACGGACTTATTATATGCTCGAATCTAAACGTTGGTCGGTCAAAAATGTCGATGGCCCAAGTCCATTCGAACTCGCAATGATGGTGTTATCACTGATCTCTGTGGTGATAGTACTCACGATTACCTTTGGTAAGTTAGACGCTGAAACCAACAAAGTACTGCTGTATATAGACACTACAATCTGCATGATTTTTATGACCAAGTTTTTCCATGGTTTGTTCAAAGCACGTAATAAAGCCTTTTACTTTAGGCACCATTGGATAGACTTTGTTGCCAGCATTCCGGCCATTGAAGCACTGCGTATCGCACGTATATTCCAAATATTAAGGGTTATTCGTTTAATCCGCATGAGCCGGTCATTATTAATCCCATTATTGCGTCAGCGAAAACAATCTACATTAGCCAGTTTACTGGTGGCGATGGTATTAATTTTGGCCACTGCATCTGTACTTATTTTATTAGTAGAAAGCACTGAACCTAACGCCAATATCCAAACAGCAGAGCAAGCTATTTGGTGGGCATTAGTGACCATATCAACCGTCGGTTACGGTGACTTCTATCCCGTCAGTACGGTAGGCCATATCATCGGTGGATTAGTGATCATTAGTGGTGTCAGCTTTTTCGGAGTGATATCCGGTTATATGGCATCTGTTTTCGTCGCACCAGATGAGCAAGAACGTAACGAAGCGCAAGAGGCTCAAGCAGCGCATAAAGCAGAAATCAATGACAAGCTAGAACAAGCGCTAGAGCGCATGGAGCACAATCAGCAGCAAATGATCGAAGAAATTGCTACCTTACGTAATCAACTCGGACAAGGTAAATAGCTTCTGCTCTGCAATATCGTCAGCAGGAAAAAAGATTGCTTAAAAATGTTGATTATCCTGCGCGAGACAAAAAAAATAAGCCCAAAGTAATCACTTACTTTGGGCTTATTGTTGGCAACGACATAATGGCTAAGCTAACGCGTTACTCTCCCACCAACTTCTGCCACCAAGATAATGACTCGCCACAATTGGCAACCGGATGATAGCTAGCGTCTAATGCAGGTAGACCGATAATATTGTCACAATTACCTTTCTTAGCCACACCCGTTGTACGATCAAAATAACCATTAATAACCCCATTAACGGGCATCATTCGTAAACTAAGCGGTGGACGTTGATGTAAAAAGGCCTGATACACGGCCATTGCGCCACTACTACCATACAAGCCCGTTTTACTGTTATCGTCTTGGCCAACCCAAATAGCCGCTACGTTACGTTCATCAAATCCAGCAAACCACGAGTCACGACTATCATTACTGGTACCGGTTTTACCCGCTAAACGAACCCCAGGAAATGCAGCGCCTAAACGCTTAGCCGTACCATTTCGCACTACCTGGTTCATTGCATATTGAACTAAGTAATCGGTTGCCGGATCAATCGCCATCGACGATGGAACACGAGTGACTTCCAACGCTTGGTTTTGACTGTCTAATACCGCTGTAATCGATGATAACTTACGATAGCGACCTTCATCAGCAATGGTTTGATAAACTTGAGCCACCATTAATGGTGAGCCATTCACCGCACCCAACAACATCGATGGATAAGGGGATATATCATCCTCCCAACCCGATTTTTTCAATGTAGCAGCAATCTTTTCAACACCAACAGCCAAACCAACGTTAACCGTTGGAACGTTCATTGAATCTTTAAATGCGCTTAATAAAGGCACTTGACCACTGAACTTTTTATCGACGTTTTTAGGTGACCACGTTTTTCCTTGCTCATTTTTAAGGGTGATGGGTTTATCTTCTACGGGAGTGGCTAAAGTAAATTTATCTGCTTGGCGTAATGCGCTGGCATACACGAATGGTTTTATTAACGACCCAATTGGACGTCTAATTTCAACCGCGCGGTTAAATCCTTCATAACTCGGTTGTTTATCACCCACCATCGCTGCTATGCCGCCAGTATATTTGTCGGTGACAACCATGCCGACTTGAACGTTTTTAGCCCGTTTATCCAGTGATGCCATGGTAGACAACACGGCTTTTTCTGCGGCTTCTTGGGCCATAGGATCGAGCGTGGTATACACTTTTACGCCCGACTGCTTCAGTAACGAATCACCATAACGGTCGCGTAACTCTTGTTTAACCACAGCAAAAAACGCTGGTAACTTCTGATGTACCGATTTTTTAGCACTGCGTAGACCGATTGGCGACTCTGCTGCAGCTTTATATTGGGCAACGGTTAATTTATCGTTTTCCATTAGCAAACGTAACACTAAATCACGGCGCTCTTGGGCTCGTTCAGGATAACGCCACGGGTTGTAATAAGAAGGTCCTTTAATGACCGCAACTAAAAAGGCTTGCTGCGACACGGTTAATTCACCAATGGGGCGACCAAAATAGAATTGTGAGGCTAATCCCATACCATGCACACCACGGGCCTTGTCTTGGCCCATGTACACTTCATTGAGATAAGCTTCTAAAATTTCATCTTTGCTATAACGAAAATCGATAATCAATGCCATTATGGCTTCACGCACTTTACGCACAATTGAGCGTTCGCTGCTTAAAAAGAAGTTTTTGGCTAACTGCTGAGTTAAGGTTGAACCCCCTTGCACCGTACGACCGGCAGTAATATTGACCACCGCAGCGCGTGCAATCGCCAATGGGTTTACCCCAAAGTGATCATAAAAACTGCGATCCTCAACCAAAATAAGCGCATCGATAATCATTGAAGGCATCTCTGGCGTTCGCACAAATAAACGGTCTTCGCCATCGCCGGCAATAATACGGTCAAGTAATACTGGTTCTAAATGAAATACCGCTAATTCACGTTTGTCAGACATCCGCTTAACTGAGCTAACGCCTTCAGAGTCAAAGCTTATCATCACTCGCTGCTCGGCTTGGTTGCCTTCGGGATGCAAAAACGGCCGACGCCATAATTCGATACGAGTACTTGAAGCAGAAAACTCGCCAACTTGCCGCGGATTGGACACTTTACGGTAACCCAACAAATTAAGCTCAGCCATTAACTGCGGATGGTTTATCGCAGCACCTGGGTACAATGCCATTGAACGACTAAAAACTTGGGCCGGTAAATGCCACTTTTGGCCTTCAAATTTCTGCGCAATAATTTGGTCTAAATAAATAGCGTAAAAGCTCACAACAGCAATACCAACGATTGATAATTTCCATGTGAGCGACCACAGTTTTTGCCACCAAGATGAGCCACTTTTTTTTGTGTTGGCTGAAGACTTTTTGGGTTTTTTACTCATAAATAATGGTTTCGTTTTCCATATAACGCTGAAATAATTGCATGTTATTAATAAGCTAGATGACTTATTTACACGCCTGGAGTTTTCTTTTTAGTAAATTTTGTTGCCACTGTATTCACTGGGTCATCAGGCCATAAATGCCTAGGATAACGACCACGCATTTCTTTTTTTACATCAATATATGGGCCTTGCCAGAAGCTGGCTAAATCTGCCGTGGCGGCTAATGGTCGTTGTGCTGGCGACAACAACTCCATAGTAACCGTCATTTTGCCGTGCAATATTGTCGGGCTTTGCGCCATCCCTAATGCTTCTTGTAAACGTACACTAAGCAACGCACGGCCTTGTTGGTCATTGTTATGGTAAAAATGTCCGTCAGTATCAAGTGGCATCTGGTAACGGATGGGGGCACGAGTGCCAGTTGCCATCGGCCAATGTGTTGGCACCAGTTGCTCTAATAGCTGCTGCTGTTGCCAATTGAGTAAATTTTTCACCAATCCATACGCGGCTACTTTAGCCAATGCGGCCAATGAACGAATGTTATCCAAATGTGGCCCAAGCCAATCTTCTAACGTCGCCAGTAAGTACTCATCGCTTAAACAAGGCCAATCATGCTCTGGCGCAAAGTATCGAGCCAATTCAACCCGATATTGTAACTGGATTAACAGCTCGTCACGATTAAGGATTGTTAACCCTTTTATACGGATCTGTTCTAATAATGCTGCGGTAATTTGTGCCCGTTCAGGCGTAATACCGGTGTCGATTTTAATGATAACCTCACCGATTTTGGTATGTTTTTCAGCAAAAAAACGCCCTTTTGCTTCATCCCAACCACCGTGAACATGAGTAGTTACTAACGAGGCAAGTTCGGCAGTAAACAAGCGTTCATCTAACCTTGCTGCAAGGTAAATTTGGCCAGCATTACGACCTTGAGTTTCTTGAAAGTCAGCAACCACTAACCAAGGTTCATGAGCCAAACTGTCTTCGGCATTGATCACCACACCCGTACCATTACTTAATAAAAAGCCTTCATGGCCTCGAGCTTTGGCAATACGATCAGGGTAAGCAAGTGCTAACAAATAGCTTATATCACGAGTCGATGCATTACGTATTGCCTCATTGACCTGACCCGATATCGCCAAAGATTGTTGCCATTGCCTAACTTGCTGTTTAATTTGCCCCTGCAAAGCCTCGGTCAAATAATGATGAATATCAGCGCCTTTTTTCGGTAGTCCACGGGCTTCAATAATGCCTGCTAATACGCAAGCCAGCAGGCAAAGTTGTGGCTGATTGTCGTGCAAGGCAAGTTGCTTAGCTTTGAGCAGCATATGCGCTAAGCGCGGATGGCAACCTAATGCATAGGCCTCTCGGCCAAGTGACGTTAATTTACGTTGTGGGTCAATTAATTCAAGTTGAATAAGTAATCGCCAAGCGACTTGTTCATGGATCGGCGGTGGTGGTGTGAGCAATGATAATTCAGCAAATGATTTAGCGCCCCAATTGGCACAATCAAGTGCCATAGAAGTCAGTTCTGCTTGCGTGATTTCGGGCTCATCGACTTTGCGCATGCGCCCTTGTTCTTCTTGGCTCCATAACCGCACGCAATAACCCGCAGCTAAGCGCCCTGCTCGGCCACTACGTTGAATAGCCGATGCCTGGCTAATGCGCTTAAGCCCTAAGCGTGTCACGCCGGTTTTAGGGTTAAAACTCGCTTCACGTCGATAACCGCTGTCTATAACAAGGGTGATGCCTTCAATCGTTAAACTCGATTCAGCCACGTTAGTCGCGAGGACTATTTTACGTTTACCCGGTTCTGCTGCACGAATGGCTTGATCTTGCTCCGCTGACGACAAGTCGCCATACATAGGACAAATAAGCCATGATGCATCTAAACGCTCACGCAATAATCCAGCTAATTTACGAATTTCACCTTTACCGGGTAAAAACGCCAAAACGCTGCCCTGTTGATATTGCGCTAGATTGGGATCTGAAATGGTATCGATAACCACGCGGGACATGTGTGTTAGCCACAACTGTTGCCCAGGGCAAGGCTGATAAGCAATCTCAACCTCAAAACTGCGACCATCACTGTGTATTTGCGCAGCATCGGGCATTAACGTGTCTAGCGGTAAGCCAGACAAGGTGGCAGACATAGCAATAATGTGTAAATCGTCACGTAATGATTGCTGCACTTCCAGTGCTAAAGCCAAGCCTAAATCAGTCGTAAGATGACGCTCATGTATTTCATCGAAAATAATCACATCAATCCCACTAAGCTCTGGGTCTTGTTGGATCATGCGGGCCAGAATACCTTCGGTGACAATTTCTAATCGAGTATCTGCGCTGACTTTTGATTCGCCACGGACACGATAACCCACTTGCTGGCCAACATTTTGGCCCAATTGTTGGGCAATAAACTTAGCGACATTGCGGGCCGCGACTCGACGAGGTTCTAACATCAGAATTTTGCCATGAATTTCAGGCCAGGCTAACATCGCTAATGGTAATGCTGTGGATTTACCTGCACCGGTTGGCGCTTCGATAATAATGTGTGAATGGGCCGAAAACTGCACACGCAACGAGTCGAGTACCGCGTGAATCGGCAATGTCGTGGGCATCAATGATGGGTGCTGCTGCAATACTTGTTTTGAGGTCAACGCGATTAACTTTTACGGCTATTTTCTGCGGTTCATTTTACCCACATTGTATCAAGGTGTCATTAATTGCCTATTTCAAAGCCTATTTGGCTACCTTTTTAACAAAGCAATTAACCGCTCTCAGTTATTGAGTCATTTTACTCATTTAGATTAACCAGGGAGTCCGTAAACCGTGTTGTAGTTCAGCTAATCGTGTCGGTTTATTAATAGCATAGCCTTGCGCATAATCGACGCCAATATTTTTCAGATATACGCCAATATCAGTGTTTTCAACAAACTCTGCGATAACTTCAAACCCCATGTCTTTTCCGAGCTGACAAATAGCCGAAACAATGGCTTTATCACTGCGGTTTTCGCATAAATTCACTACAAATTGGCCGTCAATTTTAACGTAATCGACATCAAGACATTTCAAATATGCAAAGCTAGAAAAACCAGAACCAAAATCATCTAATGCAATCTTACAACCAAATGGTCGTAACAACTCAATTAATCCGGTAGCTTGGTCTAATTGGCTTACCGCTGCAGTTTCGGTTATTTCAAAACATAATTTACTCACCAGCTCAGGTTCAACCATTAAGCGCATTTCGAGCCAAGTCATGAACTTTTGGTCAGCAAGTGACATCGCAGACAAATTCACCGACACCATAGAAAGCTGTTCCCATGTAGCTAAATTATTACCGCCCCACGTCAATAAATTATCGATAACCCAACGGTCTACTCGAGGCGCTAAGTTATAACGCTCAGCAGCAGGTAAAAACACCCCCGGCGATACATATTGGCCATCACTCTGCACCATGCGAAGTAGAATTTCCATGTGGATGCCAGTGTCGGGTTTATCGAGCGGCTCAATTAATTGATAGAATAGCTCAAACTGATTTAATGCCAGTGCGCCTGTAATATCCACAGATGCCAGCATTTGGTTATACATCATGTGCATTTGTGGGTCGTCAGGATTATAAAAATGCCAACGGTTACGGCCTTCTTCTTTGGCCAAGCGGCAAGCGGCATCAGCTTTGCTCATCACACCGTAAATATCGGAGTCAACATAATCGACTTTGGCAATGCCAATGCTGGCACTAATGTTGTGTTTGATACCTTTCCAAGTAAATTCATGATCAAACAACTGTTGGCAAATTCGTTTTGCCACTTGTTGCGCCGATGCGGTATCAGAATAATGCATCAATAAGCCAAACTCATCGCCGCCTAAACGCGCAACCACATCGTCTTTACGTAATAATTGTTTTAAGCGAGTCGCCACTTGTTGCAGCAACACATCACCCGCTTGATGACCACTAAGGTCATTTACCACTTGAAATTGATCGAGATCGAGAAAGGCAATACAAGCCGGAGCATGTTCGTCGTCTTTTAATAACTCTTCAAGCATGTTTTCGAACTGTAATCGATTTGGTAATCCGGTTAGCACATCATAATTGGAATGAAACGATAACTCATCGGCAAGTCGATAACGTTCGGTGACATCTTCAATCATTAATAATAACTGTTGCTGTTTATTAAGTGCATGGCAAAAGCTAAACTTATACCAGTATATTTGAACCCCATTTCGTAACGGCACTTCACACCAGGCTTGGCGTAAAATACCTTCTCGAACGATATGCAAGGTATCGAGTAATAGTGGGTGATCATCTTCTCGTAGCAACGTAAATAAACTCTGCCCGACTGTAATGGGTAAATTTTGTTTACTCGCATCATTTTGCAATACAACATTATTGTGTAAATCAATCAACGCACATGGCATCGGCAGTAACTGAAATAGCTCTTGATACTGTTTATCTTTACTGTCTAAAAGCACGGATAAACGACGAAGTTCAAGTGAAGAGGCTAATTGATATGCAGTATCATCGAGTAACTTTTGCACAAACGCACAAGGATCATCTTGCTGACTCACTACTGTGTTAGCATCGGATGCACACATAGTGCCTAAAACAACTTTAACATTGCCAACATGCAAAACAGGACTCAGAGCAAGATGCTTACAATCAATATCGAGTTGATTAAAGATGCCTAAAAGCGGTGTAAGGAGTCGATTTTCGTCAGCGGTAAATGATTGCTCTGGGGAATGAGGATAAATGATTGCTTGATAGCTGTTAAATAATGATTCGCACAGTGACAAATTATCTTGTAAATGCTGGTTAAACAGCGCTTCTGATGCTGGTGAAGCACCAAAATGACTGACACATTGTTGCTCTGAAGTGTCGATAATATCAGTATCGACGGCAAATAATTTATCATATTGACTCGTCAACACAAATGCAGCGCTGCATTCTAGCCTTTGACAGACTAACTGTAATGCTTGATTAAGCAGTGATAACACCGAAGTATTACTACCCTCAATAGGTCCATTTGTAAAAACACTTTTCAATAGTTGCTGGGTGCTATCGGCCATTCATCAACTCATTCAAGGTTAGCAATTCAATTTGCTTGGGAATAAAATCAGTTATCTTGTGGATGCCATATCGCTAACTATAAGCGCTAACTATAAGCACTATATTGATTAGGTAGTTAACTGAAACCACGATATGTTTTTAAAATCAGTAGTATTGTTAATCTATCAACGTTTATGTTTCAGCTCAATAAATAATAGGGCCAACCGGATGCAAACACCTTCGTCAGCAAGATTATTTGTCGGCTTTAGCGTAGACAAACCACAAATAGATAAAATATTACATCTACAACAAACACTTATAACTAAAATAAATACAAATTCAGTAGCCACTTTAGCACACAACTTACACATAACATTAGGCTTTTTCGGTCAAATAGATCCGACCACTTGTTCAAAAATCCATGAAGCAATAAATCAGATGCCTAAAACAACTTTCAGTCAAGTTATCGACACCTTCGCTTGGTGGCAAACAGCACAATTAATCTGTTTAAAAGGACAAGCGAGTACATCATTAAACACTATGGCGAATGACATTAACAACATTGCAAAAACTCACCATCTAGCCATCAGTCAATACGATTATGTTCCGCACATTAGTCTATTTCGTGGGGTGACAACAGCTTCTTTACCAGCCGTGGTAAAGGACACTCAGCTCATCATCGCGCCAAGCCATTTGCACTTATATCAATCGACTGGCCACCACCATAACGTTAACTACACGATATTAGAAAGTTGGCCGTTACGGCAAAAATAAAAACCGTCACCACAGAATGTGAGCGACGGTTTAATGTTAATTACAATTGATGACTAGTCTTTTAA
Source organism: Shewanella sp. S1-58-MNA-CIBAN-0166 (assembly GCF_040310085.1). Taxonomy (NCBI): domain Bacteria; kingdom Pseudomonadati; phylum Pseudomonadota; class Gammaproteobacteria; order Alteromonadales; family Shewanellaceae; genus Shewanella; species Shewanella sp. S1-58-MNA-CIBAN-0166. The sequence goes on from NZ_JBEOPN010000006.1 coordinate 107,856, forward strand.
TAACTCAGCAATGGTCAATACGCCATGTGTTGTCGCACCAGCGGCCCATAGCGCCGAGGCAGATGATTCAAAAGCACCTGCGAGATCAACGTGTAACCAATTCGCATTTGGTGATACAAAACGCCATAAGAAACCGGCCGCGTTTGATGCGCCACCTGCACCGCCACCTTTAACTGGGCGACTGTTTGCAGTATCAGCATAAGCTGATGGACACATATCTTTATGCCAAGCATCTAACGGCAATGGCCATACGTTTTCAGAAACGGCTTCCGCACATTGCTGTGCAAGCTGTAATGTCGCCTTTTGTGGTGAAAAAATGGCGTTATAATTTGAGCCCACAGCCATCACAGCAGCGCCGGTTAACGTTGCAGCATCAATAATTAAGCCTGCGCCCGTTTCTGATGCAGCTTGTAAACCATCGGCTAGAACTAAACGTCCTTCAGCATCAGTATTAACAATTTCAACCGTGGTGCCGTTTTTGTAGGTTAGAACATCACCCAGCTTGAAAGCATTACCGCTAACTAAGTTTTCTGCACAACACAAAAATAGCTTAACGCGTTTGTTCAAACCAGCCTTCATGGCTAATCCCAATGCAGCAGTAACCGTGGCAGCACCGCCCATGTCACACTTCATCGCTAACATACCTTCTGACGACTTCAAGCTATAGCCGCCTGAGTCAAACGTAATACCTTTACCCACTAAGGCAACAGAGACTGGAGCATCTGCGCCTAACGGATTAAAATCAAGCTCTAACAATGCAGGAGGACGTTCACTACCACGACCCACAGCATGAATACCGACCCATTTTTTTTCTAATAATTCATGGCCTTCAATAATGTTAAAACTGACATGGTCACCACCAATATTTTTTAGCCAAGACGCCGCTTGATTAGCTAACGATAAAGGCGATAAATCTTCTGGAGTATCATTGATCAATTTGCGAGCAAACTGGGCCGCTACGGCACGTTGATTCAACGTTTCTTTATCGGCGTCACTACCACACCAGTCCACTTGGTATCCTGCTTTAGCCGTGGCAAAACCTTGTGCAAATGCCCACTGTGAATTCAGGGTCCATAAGCCACCGTCTAGCTGCACATAATTAATGCCTTGATTGCGGATTTTTCTTGCGGCCATCTGCACTTGACGCAGTTCATCGCTACCCGATAGATGGATTGTTGCCTTAGTACCTTGGTAAGTCACATCAGCTTTACCCCAATGTTCTGCAGGGGCTTCGGTGGTGAGCGTAACGGTCATAATATTCATAATAATCCCTTGTAGTAAGCCAAATAACACCAATGCTCGAGCTTAATCACGAGCTAATGGCAGTAGTGTAGACAAAACATAATCGATAAACCACGCTAAAGTTTGTTAGCATTGTTGTAAATCAACTCATTAGATGAGTCATCGATGAAATTTACTCCCGAATTAGAATCCGGTGTATTAATTAAACGATACAAACGCTTTCTTGCCGATATCATGCTACCTAACGGGCAAGAAATCACGATTCATTGCCCAAATACTGGTTCAATGAAAAATTGCTTATTCCCTGGTGAAAAGGTTTGGTTTTCCAGCTCCGACAATCCAAAACGAAAATATACCCACACATGGGAATTAATGCAGACAGATCAGCAGCATTATATCGGGATTAATACCGGGCGAGCCAATGCTCTTGCAGAAGAAGCGATTAATCGGCAAGTGATTACCGAACTATTAGGTTACGAGCATTTAAAACGCGAAGTAAAGTATGGCAGTGAAAATAGCCGCATCGATATCTTGCTCACTAGCCGAAACCGGCCAGAGTGCTATATTGAAGTGAAGAGTTGTACTTTACTAGAAGATAAAATGGGTTACTTCCCCGATGCCGTAACCACTCGTGGACAAAAGCATCTGCGAGAACTCATCCACATGGTGGAATTAGGCCATCGTGCTGTTTTATTATTTGTGGTGCAGCACAGTGGCATCACGAGTGTTAAACCCGCGCGACATATAGATCCACAATATGCAGACTTACTTGAACAAGCCGTAGCAAATGGCGTTGAAGTGCTAGCTTATAAAACAGCGCTTTCGCCACAGGGAAGCCTGATCACTTCAGCTTGTAAAGTCATGCTGTAGATCAAAATAAAAATTAAATAACAAGTAAAAAATTTGCCACGCTATAGAGTTTCTGGTATAGATAGCGGCCATAAATTTAAGACGTCCTTAAAACGCAAATGATTACAGGAGATGCGTTATGCCTCAAGGCACGAAAAAACTTGGCGTACTCGCTATCGCTGGAGTAGATCCTTACCAGGAATCGGCTGGTGAAGAGTATATGAATACCAAGCAACGTGGTCACTTTACATTGATCCTCGAAGCATGGCGTAACCAATTGCGTGAAGAAGTCGACCGTACGTTAACTCACATGCAAGATGAAGCTGCAAACTTTCCTGATCCTGTCGACCGTGCAGCACAAGAAGAAGAATTCAGCTTAGAATTACGCGCTCGTGACAGAGAACGTAAATTGATCAAAAAGATTGAAAAGACTTTACAGTTGATCAAAGAAGACGATTTTGGTTTCTGCTTCTCATGTGGCGTAGAAATTGGTATCCGTCGACTTGAAGCTCGCCCTACAGCCGATCAATGTATCGATTGTAAAACGCTAGCTGAAATAAAAGAAAAACAAATGGCGGGTTAACCCGTTATTGATTAGGGCGAGATTATCTCGCCCTTTTTATTGACTTTATTTACCCACTAACAAATTAACAAGGCTATTGTGTTGTCGCATTAACTGACGATAATAACAATACGATGTTAACGAAAAACAACGCTATAACATGATTCCCCCATCCTATATCGGACGTTTTGCGCCCTCACCATCAGGTTCACTGCATTTTGGCTCACTCATTGCTGCATTAGGCAGTTATCTTCGCGCGCACAGTCAACAAGGCCAATGGCTTGTCCGCATAGAAGATATCGACCCGCCACGCGAAGTCCCCGGTGCAAGCGATAACATCCTTAGAACACTCGATGCCTACGGCTTACATTGGCATGGAACCGTACTATTTCAACAGCAACGATATCAGGCTTATCAAGATCAAATTGAAGCGTTTATCGCCAGTGATCTTGCTTATTATTGCCAATGCACACGTAAAATAATTCAAACCAGCGGCGGAGTGTATGATGGCCGTTGTGGCCGACTTCAGCCTAGACTGACACACGGCGCAATTCGAATTCGTAATCACGTTAAAATTGATCATTTTGTTGATAAACTTCAAGGCTCGGTGATGGTTGATAAAGCTTTCGCCGAAGAAGACTTTATTATTAAACGCAGTGATGGTTTGTATGCTTACCAACTCGCCGTTGTTCTCGACGATGCGTATCAAGGCATAACTGAAGTGGTCAGAGGTTGTGATTTACTTGAAGCCAGTTGCCGACAAATAAGTTTGTTTACCCAATTGGAATTTACGCCACCTGATTGGCTACATTTGCCGTTAGTTTGTGCCGAGAAAGGCTTTAAATTATCCAAGCAGAATTATGCTCCAGCCATAGATGTCATTCACCCTCAAGCCAGTATTAATGCGGCACTGACCTTTTTAGGCCAAAAAGCTGTCGATGTAGATTCGGTAGAAGTGATGCTTAAACAGGCTGTTGAACAATTTGACCTAAGCACGATTCCTGCACAAAAAGAAATTGTCTTATCGACAATAAACAACTAGGTATCGTCATTAACTGACATAAGTTATTGCATTAAGCCCTTTTTAGCGCAACTGTACGTATACTCATTCGGTCACATTTAATGTATTATACCCGCCAGATTTTTAATCAAATTATTATAGCATTTCGAGGTGTATTATTTTTCGCCGTATTAGCCAATTCTGTAAACAGCTATTTGAAAACAACAAAGTAGCTCCAGTCCTTGAAGAACCCATTCAAGAAGATGGCTTACGTCTGGATATTATCTCCAGAGATGGTCACTCAATTTCACGTCGTCAAATTAGTGAAAATGCACTAAAAGTACTTTATCGTCTTAATAAATCTGGCTACAAAGCTTATTTAGTGGGCGGTGGAGTACGTGACATTCTATTAGGTCTTGAACCGAAAGATTTTGACGTCGTCACTAATGCCACCCCAGATGACATTAAAAAGTTATTCCGCAATTGTCGCTTAGTCGGCCGTCGCTTTAGACTGGCGCATATCGTTTTTGGTCGTGATGTCATTGAGGTTGCCACTTTCCGCGGTCACCACAGTGAAAGCAATGATAAAGTATCAAAATCCAACGCTGAAGGCCGTTTGTTACGCGATAACGTCTACGGTGAGATCGATGAAGATGCTGAGCGCCGTGACTTCACCATTAACGCGCTCTACTATGATATTAGTGATTATTCTATTCGCAGCTATGGTGGTGGAATAAACGATCTCAATGCTAGAACGATTAAGCTTATTGGCGACCCAGACACGCGATACCGCGAAGACCCGGTGCGTATGCTTCGTGCTGTTCGTTTTGCGACGAAACTTGATATGCAAATCGATGCCGTGACAGCGGATCCCATCAAAGCCCTTGCTCCATTGCTAGCCGATATTCCTGCTGCGCGCATGTATGAAGAAGTATTGAAACTGTTTTTTGCCGGTAAAGCAGAAGCTAATTACCACATGATGCAACGTTTTGGTTTATTCGCGCCCTTGTTCCCACAAGTCGGTGCATTAATTGAAGAGTCGCCTAAAGGGTATGCCGCTAAAATGCTGCAAGTCGTTATGCGTAATACCGATATCCGTGTTAGCGAAGATAAAACCGTGACTCCGGCATTTTTCTTTGCGGCAATCTTGTGGTATCCCGTTAAGCAACGAGCTGATGATATTGCCATTGAAAGCGGCTTAACTCATTACGATGCATATGTTGCTGCAATGGGTGATGTGCTTGAAAAACAGTGTCTAACAATTAGCTTACCACGCCGATTTAGCACTCCAGCACGCGACATTTGGCAATTGCAGTTACGATTAGAACGCGGTCAAGGCACTCGAGCATTTAAACTACTAGAGCACCCTAAATTCAGAGCAGCTTATGATTTACTGCTACTGCGCGGTGAAGTTGAAATGGGTAATATTGCCAAGATAGCTGAGTGGTGGAAAGCGTTTGTAGAAGCTGATGAAACTGACCGTAGCGACATAGCTAAAAGCATCAAAGGCAGCAATAATCGTAACAGAAATGCACCACAGCGTAAGCGTCGCCGTAAACCAGCAGCCAAGCCAGCAGAAGAATAACAATCATGGCGGTTCAAGTTTATGTTGCCATAGGCGCTAATTTAGCGGAGCCAATACAACAACTCGATGTTGCAGTATTGGCGCTAAAGGCATTGGCAATAAACAACACTTTTACGGTGTCAGCATATTATGGTTCCAAGCCCATGGGTGATGTTATTCAGCCAGATTATGTCAATGCTGTCGCGGGGTTTCAAACCTCACTATTGCCCATTGAGTTACTCGATACCTTACAAGAAATCGAGCAACAACAAGGGCGTGTACGACTTGAACACTGGGGACCTCGTACCTTAGATTTAGATTTGTTACTCTATGGTCAACAACACATCAACGAACCTCGACTTTGTGTGCCTCATTACGGCATGAAGCAACGCAGTTTTGTGTTAGTTCCATTAGCAGACATTGCCCCAGGGCTAACATTGCCTTGTAATACAAGCCTTGAAAGCCTTATTAGTGTGGCAATGCGTGATGAATTACAAAAGCTTATCGATTAAAGTTGATCTTAACAGACAGAAGATTAAGCTCAGCTTTTAGTATTTCAATATTGTTTTAAGAGTCTACTATGTCAAAAGTCACCAGTTCGACCCTAATCAAGTTCAAACAAGAAGGTAAAAAGTTCACCGCATTAACGGCTTATGACGCTAGTTTTGCCGGCGCATTTGACAGTGAAGGTGTTGATGTACTTCTAGTGGGTGATTCACTCGGTATGGTGCTTCAAGGCCATAACGATACCTTACCAGTAACCATTGCCGATATTGCTTACCATACCGCTTGTGTCAAACGTGGTGTTTCGCGCGCATTACTCATCGCAGACATGCCGTTTATGAGCTATAGCACCCCAGAACAGACCATGACTAACGCTGCAATATTAATGCAGGCAGGTGCCAGCATGGTTAAATTAGAAGGCGGACATTGGTTACTTGAAAGCGTAAAAATGTTAACCGAACGTGGTATTCCAGTTTGTGCTCACCTAGGATTAACGCCACAGTCGGTGAACGTTTTTGGCGGATTTAAAGTGCAAGGTCGCGACGCTGATAACGCGCAACGCATTCTAGATGAAGCTAAAGCATTGCAAGCTGCTGGTGCGCAATTATTAGTGGTTGAGTGTATTCCAGCCTCCCTGGCTAAAGCCATTACTGAAGCACTAACCATTCCAGTTATCGGTATCGGCGCTGGAGCTGACACCGATGGCCAAATTCTTGTTATGCACGATGTTTTAGGCATTTCGAGTGGCTACATTCCCCGTTTTTCAAAAAACTATCTCAAACAAACCGGCGAAATCCGTTCGGCTATCAGAGCTTATATTGATGAAGTTGCTAACGGCACATTCCCAGCGGAAGAACATACCTTTAATTAATATAACATCTTGATAATATAAATTTATTATCATTTTTGCTCTGCTATCTACGTTGCATTGACTTACAATAGATCGACAGTTGATGAGTCAATGCACCTTCGTTAGCAACACAAACGGCAAGTTTGATTTGCAGATGCGAAATAAACCCGTTGTTATCGATTACCCTAGCTCTTATTCGGCTTGAGGCTAATCATTAAATCTACATCAATGACTACATTGTTTTTATTAAGGTTCGAACAGAAAATGATAACCACTTCCGCTATCTCAACCATTCGCGAACATGTTAAGACTTGGCGCAGCAAAGGCGAAACGGTTGCTTTTGTGCCTACTATGGGTAACTTACACCAAGGTCACATTACCTTAGTGAATGAAGCTAAAAAGCGCGCAGACCATGTGGTGGTATCTATTTTTGTTAATCCGATGCAATTTAGTGCCAATGAAGACTTAGATGGTTACCCACGCACACTCGCACAAGATAGCGAAAAGCTAATGCTTGCCGGAACAGAACTACTCTTCACTCCAACACCTGAGATTATTTATCCCAAAGGATTGGCACAGCAAACATTTATTGAAGTACCAGAAATTGGTGATGAATTATGCGGTGCAAGCCGCCCAGGTCATTTTCGTGGTGTGGCCACTATAGTTTCCAAACTGTTTAATATTGTTCAACCTGATATCGCCTTATTCGGCCGTAAAGATTTTCAACAATTGATGATTATCAAAACCATGGTTGAAGATTTATCGATGCCAATCGATGTAATTGGAGTGGAAACTATCCGAGAAGCGTCGGGTCTTGCGATGAGCTCTCGTAATGGCTATTTAACCACTGAAGAAAAACACTCAGCAGCAACATTAAAACAAGCATTAGACAGTATTGTTAACGCGATTCAACGCGGTGAAGCAATACAACAAGCTATCTCAATTGCCAAAAAACGACTTATAACAGTTGGTTTTACTCCTGATTATCTCGAAGTGAGAAATGCCAATACATTACGCCAAGTAACGGCAGCTGACAGTGAGCTAGTGGTTATTGGGGCGGCGTATCTCGGCAAAGCGCGCTTGATAGACAACGTGTCATTTTCTCGTCATTCAAGTTAGGCACATAGCACGCTTCGCTAAAAAAACATTATTTTTTGGCTTAACTCAATAAAATAAAAAACAAAGATTTTTTATTTTATTGAGATTTCCATTGTCAAAAAACTGGTTTTATCGATAAAATTGAACCATATTTAAGCGTTAGAATAGTGTTATCGTCGTGATTATAGTTATATAGTTAGCAAAGTATGATTGCCGAGTATTCAATATCCGGTAATGAGTATGGGTAATGTCTTACTTGCGTAGCGTTAAAACATGCTAATCTGTTTAAGTACATAAGCTCATCAAAACACTAGTTAAATAAGTGAGTTGGCAAGATACAGTAAAAAACAATACCTTTAGCCAAAATACGTAACCGGTGATTGCTTACCATTAGCAGCTAGACATGGTTGTCAACTGTGAGGTTGAATGCATCATCGACAAGGCCTAGTGTCGAAAACGTAAACATGTGATATCAAAATCGTAATAGTGATGACAAAAGGATGTGTGGCCGCATGGCAAAAAGACTGTTATTCATCGTACTCGCCATGAGCACTTTTACTGCTCAAGCCAATACTATTTACAAATGCATGATGGATGAAAAAGTCGTTTTCAGCCAAACAGCTTGCCCTCAGGAATATAGCCAACATAAAATTGAATACCAATTGGGTATAACCACTGAGGTTGACTCTGACAAGCGCGAGCTCAAACAAGATCCCTTAGAAGCAATACTCAATAAACAAACCATTTCTAAAGAGAAATTACTGCAGCTACTTGATGGTGAAATTTATCGCTTAAATCAAGAAAACAGCTATTTTGAAATTTTACGGGCTAGCGAAATACAAAAATTGGATCGTAAGCGTTACTGGCAAACTAAACCTAGAGACGACCCAAGTTACGGCCTAGAATTACAAGAAATTACTACACGCTTCAACGGCCTAATTAAAAATAATACTAATGTTATCCAGATATTAACTAAACATAAAATGAAGATATCTGCTGAAACACAACCAGATGAATATATGAGTAACTAACTCAACTCTTCATCTGCGTTGAGATGCCACTACATGTTAATCAGGTTTGAATACCCCGATCATGCTACCACTGGTTTTTTGAGGCACTTTAATATCCGTTTGTTGCTCACGATAATCACAGTCAGTACATTCAACCGTTTCAATTCCATTTTCTTTAAACAATAAAATACTGTCTTTAGCACTGCATTTAGGGCATTTAGCCCCTGCAACAAAACGCTTTTTAATTTTGGTCATGATTTACTCAACTTAGTGTTTACTGAATGAGCGGTTAACTCAATAAGGTCTTTACCTGATTTATACGCCTATTTTGCCATGATTAGCCCACATGAGTCCCGTGATTGTGGGAAATAAATCGTAGATGCGATATTATCTGCACCATTATTCTATTCTTAAGTATCAAGTTGTAATTAATGATCAACATAAGCCAAGCTCAGTTAATTCGCGGCAGTAAAACCTTACTCGATGAAACCTCACTGACGATTTATCCCGGACACAAGGTTGGCCTTGTCGGCGCCAACGGTACAGGTAAATCATCATTGCTTGCCTTGATTTTGGGTCATTTACATCTAGATAAGGGTGAATTTAGTTTCCCCTCAGGCTGGCAAGTTGCCTCTGTTGCGCAGGAAACACCGGCATTAGATGTGTCGGCTCTAGAGTATGTCCTCGACGGTGACACTGAATACCGTGATTTAGAAGCCCAACTAGAGAAAGCCCAAACTGACAATAACGGTAATGCCATTGCGCTTATTCACGGCAAAATTGATGCTATTGGCGGCTATGCCATTAAAGCTCGAGCAGGCGCGCTATTAGCAGGCTTAGGATTTAAGGATGCAGACCAAAGTAACCCGGTAAAAAGCTTCTCTGGTGGTTGGCGTATGCGCCTCAACTTAGCCCAAGCACTATTATGTCGTTCAGACTTATTGTTACTCGATGAGCCAACCAACCACTTAGACTTAGATACCATGTATTGGTTAGAAGGTTGGATAAAATCTTATCAAGGGACACTCATTTTGATCAGTCACGATCGTGACTTTATCGATGGCATTGTTGGTGAAATTGTTCATGTTGAAAATCACAAACTAAATTACTATAAAGGTAATTACTCTTCTTTTGAACGAGTACGCGCCGAACGCATGGCCCAGCAACAAGTCGCCTTTGAGCGTCAACAAAAAGAACGCTCACATATGCAGTCATTTGTTGATCGTTTCCGCTATAAAGCCAGTAAAGCTAAACAAGCACAAAGCCGCTTAAAAGCCCTCGAACGCATGGCCGATTTGTTGCCCTCACAAGTAGACAATCCATTTCAAATGGCCTTTAGAGAACCAGAAGCGCTACCTAACCCATTAGTGGTAATGGAAAATGTCTCTATTGGTTATGAAGATAACACCATCCTGAAACAGGTTGAGTTAAACCTAGTCCCTGGTGCGCGTATTGGTTTGTTAGGTAGAAATGGTGCCGGTAAATCGACGCTGATCAAACTGTTATCAGGGCAATTACAAGCTAAAACGGGTAAATACCAACCTAACCCAGGATTGAATATTGGTTATTTTGCTCAGCATCAAGTTGAATTTTTAACGCTTGATGACTCTCCAATGCAACACTTAGTAAGGCTTGCACCAGCAAGTGTTCGCGAACAAGAATTACGCAACTTTTTAGGCGGGTTTGGCTTTAATGGTGATATGGCCTTATCGCCAGTACGGCCGTTTTCTGGCGGCGAAAAAGCCCGCCTAGTATTAGCATTAGTGGTTTGGCAGCGTCCAAATTTACTATTACTCGATGAACCGACCAACCATTTAGATTTAGAGATGCGTCACGCACTCACCATGGCATTGCAAACCTTTGAGGGTGCAATGGTCATCGTGTCACACGATCGTCACCTATTAAGATTAAGTTGTAGTGATTATTACTTAGTTGACCAAGGTGTTGTAACACCTTTTGATGGCGACTTAGATGACTATCATCAATGGTTGCTCGATGCCGCTAAACTAGCACAAGCCAACAACAAAACAGATGTTGGCACTGGCGGTGATGCAGTTGATAAAAAACAGCAAAAAAGAATGGAAGCTGAATTACGTCAGAAAGTATCGCCGCTGAAAAAACAACAAGTAAAGTTAGAAACTCAACAGCAAAAAATTAATGCCAGATTAGCCGAATTAGAAATTGAGTTAGCCGATGGCAGCTTATACGAAGCCGAGAACAAAGCTAAAATGACCAATGTTCTCAACGAACGGACTACGCTGACTCAAGCTATGGATGAAAGTGAAATGCATTGGTTAGACATTCAAGAGCAGATAGAGCTTTTCGAACAAGATTTTCAATAAACAGTTAGTTTTATTTTATTCAAGCCTTAAGTGGTGTTAACTCACACCACTTAAGGCTGTAAGGGATACTGTATGTCGCGGCCTTCTCACCAGCAAACATTTAGCTATTTAATTTGGCATGATTGCGAACAAAATTACTCAACTAATCCCAATTTTTACATAAACTTACAAGACACTTACCAAGTAAGTGTGAATATTTTATTATTGGCTCAATACCTTGATCAACAGCATTATGTGTTGACGCCACAACTGTGGGAATTATTGACGGGTGTTGTAGATCAATGGGAAGCAAATGTGTTGCAACCTTATCGACGATTACGGCGGATTGCTAAAGCATACTTAGACGGTGAAGAATATCAAAAAATGCTCGATGTTGAGCTCATTATGGAACGTAAATCTCAGTACATGTTATTACACAAATTGAACTTACTGCAGGGGAAAACGTTAGATACTGAACCTGATAATACTGAGTCGAGCAATATACAACACTACCTTAGCTTATTTGGCTTAGATGAAAGCATTATGACTGAGTTGACCACCCAAACAGGCCTTGCTCACTCATAACGCATCATCTGGTTTAGCGACTTGCCGTACGTTGATATACCGCCATGCTACGGCATACCAAGCAGTTCAGCTAGCTAGTTTGAGTCAATTTTTGTGCTAATGCCGTTGCATTTCGAGCCACTAGACCATAAATAGACAACTGCGGATTCGCGCCTAAACTTGTTGGGAATACCGAACCATCCATCACCGATAAATTTTCAAGGTAATGCGAATTACCAAAAGTATCGACCATTGATAGGGTTTTATCTTCACCCATTGCACAACCGCCCATCACATGGGCTGAGGCGACAATGGTTTTTAATAAACCTAAATCGGCATTATTGATAGCCTGCTTTGCTTCACTCCACGAATTAAGAAATGACAAGCCATCATGCATCGGCAACACCTTTTTGGCTCCTGCAGCAAATTGTAATTCGGCCATAGACAAAAATGCCCGACGAGCACCATCCCAAAAACCTTTATCTAAAGGATAATCTAACGCCAAACTCGTATCGGTTAATCTTACCTGACCACCAGGACATTGCTGATTAAAACCATCACGAATAAGCGCAATAGTCACCTGCATTTGGTTAAAGTTAGCCATTAATTGTGCGTGGCTTACACCATAACCAATGGTTTTAGATGCAATCAACACCGGATGTACAGGCGCAACTTCAAGCTTATAACCTAAATCGCCAGTCGCGCCATCACGCCAAACAAATTCATCTGAATAGATAGATTGCGGCGCACCACTGTGACCATTAATTTGTTCTGCAAAAATACCGCCCGATAACAATGACGGATGTAAAAACGTTTTGCCTAATTGCTTATGTGGATCTGGGGTATTAGAACGCATTAATATCGTTGGTGTATGAACTGCACCCGCACTTAAAATATAATGCTTAGCACTAAAAGTAATGTTAACCGATGTCGGCATTAACCCTTCGGTTAATGCCTGCGCCGTTAAACCAACAACTTGATCGCCTTTGTGTTCAAGTTTGATGACCTTGGCGCGAGAAATCAACGTCGCGCCTTTGTCCAAAGCCGCTGGAATAGTAGTCACTAACATAGATTGTTTGGCATTAACGGGACAACCCATGCCACAGTAACCGGTATTCCAGCAACCTTTAACATTACGTTTAATGACGGTGTAATCCCAACCCAGCTTTTCACAACCTTCGCGCAGTGCACCATTGTTTCTATTGGGCTCAAACTGCCACTGCTCAATATTGAGCCGCTGCTCCATCAATTCAAACCAAGGCAGTAAATCTTGCGAGGACAAACCTTTTACCGATTTTTCTTGCTCCCAAAAGGCCAAGGTTTGTTCTGGAGTTCTAATTGAGGTTGTCCAATTGACCGTGGTTGAACCGCCTACCGTTCGACCTTGAAATATACCAATACCTTTATCTGCAGTTTTCATTGCGGCTGCTTGTTGATACAAATTCGGATAAGCGTGGCGCTCTTCCATATCAAAGTGAGTTGATGATTTTAGCGATCCGCCTTCAATCATAATCACTTTTAATCCAGCTTCAGTGAGTATTTCTGCTGCGGTGCCGCCGCCAGCTCCGGTGCCAACAATAACAACATCAGCGTCAAAGTGGCGATCCATTTCTAAGGTACTAGCATCGATATGATGCCAGCCTGAACTTAATCCGGTAATAATAGGATCAATAATGGCCAAGGGAGAGCTCCTTACATGAGGGATTAATGCGCGTTATGCACCAAGAAAGTAGGCTTTACATAACGTAAATTGCCCCAATGTTCCGGACAGGCGTAATAACTTGCCATTATCAATTCACGTAATCCGTTATAAGCGGTCGTTAACATGTCCAAATAGTTGTGGCGCCAAAACTCTAACATGTCAATCAATTGCTTTGGTTCACGCATTAACAACGGTGTCATACTGCCACTGAGCAACAATAAGCCGAAGCGTCCTTCAAGCAACTCCAACAATTCCATTAACTCTTGTTGTTGTTCTACAGGCAAATGGGTAATTGATTGTGAAATCGCATCCAATGTGCGATTTATCGCGATTTCTCTATGGCTTGGAACCTCGGGCAATGCACCGTCTAAGAACACTGGCAGCAACACACTGAACAACACTCGATGATGAATATCATCGGTAGAGGTCGTGATACTAGGTGAATATAAATTAACGCCGAGTGCTATTGCCGCAGTTCCAGCAAAAGCACCAGTAAGAAAGGCACGCCGCTTCATTTACTTCCCCTTGAGTTTATTGTTGTCTCTATTTTTTATGTGGTAGAGTGGCATGAGTAACATTTAAACATACGTTTAAATTTTCACAAACAATTACAGAAATATTCCTTCTATGAAAACCTTGTTCACTCCGCCTTGGTGGGCTGCTAGCCCGCATGTACAAACGATTCTACCATTCATTTTTAAAGTGGCCAGACCAATAACATTTAGGCAACGACAAGAGTTACCCGACGGCGACTTTATCGATTTAGATTGGCTAGGCCAAGCGCAAAATGGCGCGCCTATTTTAGTGATTATCCATGGTCTTGAAGGTAACACAGAATCGCATTATGCACGCAGAATGCTCATCGAAGCAAAAAAAGCCAAAATATCTGCTGTTGTTCATCATCATCGAGGTTGTTCGGGTGAACCTAACCGCTTAGCTCGCAGTTATCATAGCGGCGATGTAAATGACTTAGCCTACACCCTAGAACAACTAAAACACTACTATCCAGACTCGCCATTGTATGCTGTTGGCTACAGTTTAGGCGGTAATGTATTGGCAAAATACCAAGGCAGCAAACAACAACATAGCTTACTCGAACGCGCTGTGGTTGTGTCGGCGCCTCTCACGTTAAGCGCATGTGCAAAACGCTTAGAAAATGGTTTTTCAACTCTGTATCAACGCTTTTTAATTAAACGCTTACAAGATAAAATGCTCGAAAAAATTAACACTGCAGAGTTAACCGAGCAAATGCCGATCACTAAAGAACAGCTCAAAATGCTCAATACCTTTTATTTATTTGACGATAAAGTCACTGCACCTTTGCATGGTTTTATTGACGTTAATGATTATTATCAACAATCTAGCGGCCTAGGCTATTTGCAACATATTACCAAGCCTACATTAGTCATCCACGCCAAAGATGACCCCTTCATGACAGATGAAGTGATCCCAAACCAAGCTCAATTGTCGCCTATGGTTGAATACGAGTTGCATCAGTTTGGTGGACATGTAGGTTTTGTTGAAGGTGGCTGGCCCTGGAAACCGCGCTTTTACCTCGAACGTCGCATCATCGAGTTTATTCTATCTGCAGGTGATAAAGTAACCGAACACGATACCCACGCTTCTTTAGTCAGTCATTAATAGGAAATACACCATGCTTGTGCCTTATGAAGCGTTACTTTCATTACCTCAAGAAGTACTTCAACGTATGATAAAAGAATATCTGTTATCACAACTTGAAGATGGCAGTTTTAGTGACGCAGACGAGCAACAATTAAGTCGTGCAATGGACCAATGTAAGCTAGCACTAAAAAAAGGCGACTTAGTTGTCGAGTATAGTGAGGATGATGAGTCTATCGCCATTAGACAACGCGAGCATATTTCACGTTCATCTTTCGATTAGTTGTAAAACAAAACAATGGTTTTACCACAAAATGATCACATTGTTACCCGCGAAGAATTGACCCACGGGTGATGATTACCGTATAACTAGTGACTCGATTTTTCGCGTCCACAACTTTACCTAGGCAAATAACATGTCAGCAAAACATCCTATTATTGCTGTAACCGGTTCATCTGGTGCTGGCACAACGACAACCACGACGGCCTTCATTCATATTTTTAGACAGCTGGGTATTAATGCTGCATTTGTTGAAGGTGATAGTTTCCATAATTTCACCCGCGCAGAAATGGAAGTGTTAATTCGAAAATCACAGGCTGAAAATCGAAATCTAAGCTATTTTGGCCCCGAAGCCAATAATTTCAAAAAACTCGAAGAGTGTTTTACAAGCTATGGTGATACAGGCAATGGCCAAACCCGCAGCTACTTGCACACCTTCGATGAAGCGGTGCCATTTAACCAAATGCCTGGTACATTCACGCAATGGCGTGATTTGCCAGCCAATACCGATATGTTGTATTACGAAGGGCTACACGGTGGTGTGGTGACGGAAGATGCCGATGTCGCTAAACATGTTGATCTATTGATAGGCATGGTGCCGATTGTCAATTTAGAGTGGATTCAGAAAATTATTCGCGACACAAACGATAGGGGTCATAGTCGTGAAAAAGTAATGGGCTCGATAGTCCGTAGTATGGACGATTACATCAAGCACATGACGCCGCAATTTTCACGGACACACATTAATTTTCAACGAGTGCCGACCGTAGACACCTCAAATCCCTTTAGCGCAAAAGACATACCTAGCCTAGATGAAAGCTTTTTAGTGATTCGCTTTCGCGGCATTAACAATGTTGATTTCCCTTATTACCTCAACATGATCCAAGGCTCATTTATGTCACGCGTTAATACACTGGTTGTTCCCGGTGGAAAAATGTCATTAGCAATGGAATTAATTTTAACGCCATTAGTTAAAGACTTAATGGATAAGCGTATAGAGTTGCAAAACCTTGATGATATCAAACCCGATTAAGTTTGATTTAAGTCAGAACAATTAAGATAGCTGCATCGTGATTTCAAGCGAAATAACGGCAGTTGATGTGCTTGAAGTGCTAATTCCCCCTTTTTGATCTGTTAGTGCATTAAGCACATCAACGAAACCCGAAAAAGTCGATGTTCCAGCACCCACATCAACTTTTATCTCTTCTGATAAACAAGTGAATACACTGACTGATTGATAATAGTAAATGACTCACATTGCTCACTCAGAGCATTACATCAGTGGGATAACTTCTCGATAAGCTTGATTATTCTGATACTGCTTCAAACGTAAAATAAATTCATCGCTGCGCACAATCTCAGGGTTATCTTTCAACGCATCAATCGCTTTTTTCTGGGTATCTATCGCCGCAGTAAAATCACCCTGTTCTGCATACGCGGCCGCAAGATTATCTAATACCGTCGGATCATTCTGATTGTGCTCAAGTAACTTTAACGACATCGATACTGCACGTGAACCATCGCGATATTCCGCTTCAGGGCATGTAGCTAATATCCACGCAATATTGCCCATTGAAACAGCATCTCCCGCAGCACTAAACTGCTCCATTGCTTTGCCACAATTACGCACTACGCCATCACCACCAGCAGAATAAATAAACCCTAAACGAAAATGAGCCCACTTATCCCCCTGTGCAACCATTTGCAAATACCATTTCTCGGCAAGTGCTAAATCCCGCGGAATTAATTTGCCGTCAAAAGCTAGGTCAGCTAATGTTTGTTGCGCCTTAATATTTTGCTGTTGCGCAGCAAGATTAACCCAGCTTAATCCTTGCTTGGTATCTTGAGTAACAAATCGTCCGGAAAGGTTCATTAAGCCCAATAGAAATTGTGCGTCTGCATTACCTTGTTTGGCTTTAATCTGAATATGAACCAGTTTACTCGCCGCTTGAGACTCAATAGAGGGCGGGATAACAAATGCTTTTACAGATGAACTAAGTCCACTTAATAAAACAACACAAACAATAACCCCAATTTGACTCAGTTTTTTCACGCATACCTCGACAACTATTTATGAAGCTGATTAAATAACATTAGCTAACTCATGGATCCAATACAATAGACAAATAACATTGGCAACAATTCAATCGTAGTGATGATTAAGACAAATTCACAAAAAAAGTCGACCGCCATCACAAACGAGATAAATTTAATCTAAAATTTAACAAGTTAATATACACTACGCACACTTCTAAATACGATCTCTATCAAAGTTTTCACCGTTTCAATAGCGTAGAATGCTTAATTAGACATTACTTACTTTCATTTTTAATCAATCGAGGAATATCATATGGCTCTGATTGGTAAGCCAAAACCTGACCCAACATTAGAATGGTTTCTTTCACATTGTCACATTCATAAGTACCCAGCAAAGAGTACTTTAATTCACGCAGGTGAAGAGTCTGATACTTTATATTACATCGTCAAAGGTTCCGTCGCTGTATTGATCAAAGATGAAGAAGGTAAAGAAATGATCCTTTCTTATCTAAATCAAGGCGATTTTATCGGTGAACTAGGGCTGTTTGAAGAGCAATCTGAACGTACTGCATGGGTTCGTGCTAAACAAGCATGTGAAATTGCAGAAATTTCTTATAAGAAATTTAAGCAATTGATTCAGGTAAATCCTGAAATCTTGATGAAACTTTCGGCGCAAATGGCCTATCGTTTACAAAGTACTAGTCAAAAAGTAGGCGACTTAGCCTTCCTTGACGTTGCTGGTCGTATTGCACAAACGCTATTACATCTTGCAAAACAACCCGATGCTATGACACATCCTGACGGCATGCAGATTAAGATAACCCGTCAAGAGATTGGTCAAATTGTTGGTTGTTCACGTGAAACTGTTGGTCGTATTTTAAAAATGCTTGAAGAACAAAACTTGATCCAAGCACACGGTAAAACGATCGTAGTTTACGGTACACGCTAAATGACAAAAGGCTAACGACGAATCAAGCAAAATGTTTATGTTTAATCATATAAGCTTCAGCTTGATTTAAGCCAAGATACTTAAAGTGGTGTTCATACTCTGAACGCCACTTTTTTATTTTGGAGCGCCCATGAATAGCTTGTTCTTTACAGCAATAAGCAGCTTAATGGCCATCACCATTAATCAACAAGATATTCCCGCAAAAGAACTCCCTCTGGATCATGACTACGTCCAAAAATTGGTATCTTCTGGTAATATACGTTCATTAGATGATTACTTAACTTGGCTATCGCAGTATT
Source organism: Shewanella sp. S1-58-MNA-CIBAN-0166 (assembly GCF_040310085.1). NCBI lineage: Bacteria > Pseudomonadati > Pseudomonadota > Gammaproteobacteria > Alteromonadales > Shewanellaceae > Shewanella > Shewanella sp. S1-58-MNA-CIBAN-0166. Next base: position 126,307 of record NZ_JBEOPN010000006.1, read on the forward strand.
GTGATGGTCACTTAATCGACGCCCAGCTTTATCAACATCAAGATAAGTGGCGCTATGATTTACAATTTAAGCTAAAACAAGGGCATGTTGTTAATCTGCAATTAGATGCAGCTAACGGTATGCAGGACTCATTGACTCAATTACCGAGCGAATGTACTAAACATGAAACTGTTACTCGTTGAAGATAGCCCATTACTGGTTGCTGAACTTGAAAAACAACTCAAGCAAGCTGGTTATATTACGGATGTTACAGACAAAGCTATTGAAGCCGATTATTTGATGAAAGAAACAGATTATGACTGTGTCATTCTTGATATCGGCTTACCCGATGGCAATGGCTTGTCATTAGTGACTCAATGGCGTGAACGTGGCATCAGTACCCCTGTCATTATGCTAACGGCCCGCAGTCAGTGGCACGAAAAAGTTGAAGGTTTTAATGCTGGTGCTGATGATTACTTAGGCAAACCTTTTCATACTCAAGAGCTCCTCGCCCGCATTCAGGCACTTATCCATCGTGCCCATGGGCGGGTTAATTCGTCGTCGAAGCAACTATGTTATGCCGGGGTTAATTTAGACGAAAATGAACAAAAAGTGACGGTAGGCGAACACGTATACGAACTGACGTCGATGGAATTTAGGTTATTGAAAATTTTCTTAATGTCACCAAAGAAGCTTCTTTCGAAACAGCAGCTTACAGACAAGCTTTATCAATTTGATGATGAAAAAGAAAGTAATGTCGTAGAAGTTTACGTAACACACTTACGTAAAAAACTCGGTAAAACCGCTATCGAAACCCGCCGTGGTCAGGGTTATATCTTCCATGGCATTATTGAATGATTTCAATTCGGTTTAAATTAAGCTTATGGCTCAGTGGCTTAATCATTATTGCCACGCTCATAGGTTTATTTTTATTTGAGTCGATGTTGCGAGATGCCTTTCATGACTCCATTATTAATCGTCTTGAAGAAGATTTAGAACACATCATTATCGCCACCAGACTCGATGATGGTGAGATAGTTATCGACCAAAGCCAACTATCCAGTTTTTATAAACCTGCCTATTCAGGGCGTTATTTCCAATTAAATTTGCCCGACCGTACAATTCGCTCCCGTTCACTGTGGGATGCGGAATTACAGATTGAACAGTTACAAGCGCAGCAGAAAAGAGTTTGGCAGGCTAAAGGGCCAAAAAACAATGATATGCAGCTGTTATCTATCGGCATCGGTGCGCCAAACAGCCACAACACAGCAACCTTGACTGTCGCCCAAGATCTCAGTATTGGACGGCGTGTTTTTAGCGAAGTATTTGGCACTAAACTGGCAATTAATATCGGCATGTTATTAGCGATGATTGCCGGTATTTTTATCATTTTACGCCAATCATTTAAACCGGTGAATCAAATCCAAGGGGCGCTGGCTAAATTGCGCGAAGGGGAAATAGCCTCGTTAGCAATTTCACAAATTCCAGCAGAGATCCGCCCGTTAGCCGAAACCTATAATGAGTTATTAGACTACACAGCCAAACAGATTGAGCGTAGTCGCAATAACTTGGGTAATTTAAGCCATGGCTTAAAAACCCCATTAGCGGTCATGCAGCAACAAGTTGAAGCGCTCGGGCTCACCCATCCGGATGCCGCTATAGCCATGCAGCAGCAATTAGATTTAGTTCATAAAATGATTGAACGTAAATTGGCTGCAGCGAGGATAACCGGAGACATGCTACCCGCAGCACAACTGGCGGTACCAAAAGATTTTGATAGTTTAATCCAAACGTTACATAAAGTGCATCATCAGCGGAGTATTGATGGCAGCATTGTTAACCCACAACATATTAGTCGTATTCCAATACACCGCGAAGATGGTATGGAGCTGTTTGGCAACCTGCTCGATAATGCCTTTAAATGGGCGAATTCACAGGTTAATGTCAGCGTCGAAGAATTACCTTCGGGAGAGATATTAATTCAGATCGAGGACGATGGTCGAGGCGTAAAGCAAGAGCAAATTGCATTATTAACCTCTCGTGGCACACGACTAGATGAAGCCACTATTGGCCACGGATTGGGCTTATCGATTGTCAAAGAGATATGCGACCAATATGGTTTTGTATTGCAATTTAGTCGTAGTAAGGCATTACAAGGACTTAATGTCAGTATTTTGATGAGCAACTAAGCCTCAGTATATTGATGAGCAACTAAGCTTTTTTGCCTAAAATAACCAATAAAAAAGACCTAATTGATCACTCAATTAGGTCTTTTTTTGTCCATGCATAAACGTTACATCATTGCATTGGTACTTTCGAAAATCTTGTCAGCTGATGCCGCAACAAAGCCAGTATAAAGCTGACCATTATCCATTGGATAACGGCGGGCAAATTCATAGAAACAACTTGGAATTTCCACATCGCCATCAGTAAAGTTAACCACCACTTTATCCGCCATGGTAGAAGATTGCTCTAACAAGACTTCTGGCGATCCTTTAATTTCACCGCCAGAGCTATTTAACACAAACCCAGCCAGCTTTAAGGCTTGGTTTACATCTTCAATACGCTCAAACTCAGGCAGATCGTTAATGGAAACCGTAAAGTGATTGGCACGATATCCCAATGCAGCAACCCAAGCAGCATATTCGCTTTCAGCAAGTAAGGCTTGGTATGTTGCTTTATCTACATCCCAATGACGACCAGAATAAATAAAATTATCTGCAGTGGTTGCCGTTTCATCAACCTGATCGATTAAACCATGGATGCTCTTTTGCAACTCAGGGCTAAATTCTTCTACTAATAGCTCAGAAATAAATACCTTCGGCTGCTTTGGATCCGGATGTTCAAAGTGCTTGGCAATCAGTTTTTTCTGCACAAACTGATAATCGCCACTGTCGACATAACCGATAGAGGTAAAGTGTTTAGCCAATACGCTTAAATTTACTTTAGCGATATTAAAAGTACGCAAAGCGATATGGTCATTGATGATTGGCGCGCCATGGCCTAATAGCTGATGAATTTTCGCCGCTGAAGGCGTCATCTTAATGTAGTCTTGCCATAAGGCAGCAAATAAAGCATTAACGTCAGTATGCATGGTTAAATCCTTCTAAAATAAGGCTGGTGAACAAAGTCACCAGCACGGATCATGCGATGAATTTATCAGTTAAATTGATAAACCAGGGCTTAAAGTAGCAGGTAAGCTTACTGAATCGGCTTCCATTGAAGCGACAGGGTAAGCACAGTAATCAGCAGCATAAAATGCACTTGCACGATGATTACCTGATGCGCCAACGCCACCAAACGGTGCTGCACCTGATGCGCCTGTAATCTGCTTATTCCAATTAACAATCCCAGCACGAATGCGCGCTAAAAAGTAATCGTAATCTTCACGACTATCGGCTAATAAACCGGCAGATAAACCATAACGAGTCGCATTGGCCAAATGAATCGCTTGGTCAAAATCGCTGTAACGCACTAATTGCAATAATGGACCAAAGTATTCTTCATCAGGTAACTCAGCGACTTTAGTGACATCTATTAAGCCTGGAGTGACTAAACCAGTACCAGCTTCAACTTGCACTAACTCAACTAATGAAACACCACCTAATGACTGAAGTGTCGCCTGTGCGGCAACCATGCCACGTGCAGCGGTTTCAGAAATCATCGAGCCCATAAAAGGTTGTGGTTGAACGTTCCAAGCACCCACTTTAATTTGTTTAATAGCCTTTACTAGCTCTGCGATTAACGCATCACCTTGTGCGCCCTCTTCAATATATAAACGACGGGCACAGGTACAACGTTGGCCAGACGAAATATAAGCAGACTGAATAATGTCATGTACCGCAGCTTTGGTATCGGTAACACCTTTAACGATAAGCGGATTATTACCGCCCATTTCTAAGGCTAAAATCTTACCAGGCAGGCCAGCATATTGTTCATGTAAAATATGTCCAGTACGTGAACTACCAGTAAAGAATAAACCGTCAATTTGTGGATGTGATGCTAATGCTTTACCGGTTTCAACTTCACCCTGCACTAAGTTAACCACACCTTGTGGTAAACCGGCTTTGTCCCAACACTTCAGCATTAGCTCGGCCACTTTAGGCGTTAATTCTGATGGCTTAAACACCACGGTGTTACCGGCTAATAATGCTGGCACTATGTGACCGTTTGGCAAATGCCCAGGAAAATTATAAGGGCCAAATACCGCTACCACACCATGAGGTTTGTGACGTAATACGGCACGTCCTGCTGGTAAATCATTGGTTTCAGTACCTGTACGTTTGTCATGAGCTTTTGCTGACAATGCGATCTTGCCAATCATAGCGCCCACTTCAGTAGCCGTTTCCCACTGTGGCTTACCGGTTTCTTGAGCGATGGTTTCTGCGATCTCGGCTTTATTGGCTTCTAACTGTGCACGATACGCTTCTACTATCGCTAAGCGAGCTTCATACCCCAGCATAAACCAATCAAACTGCGCCGCACGAGCGGCATCTACAGCGGCATTAACTTGAGTAGCAGTAGCCGTGTTACCTTGCCAAATTACGTCACCGTTGGCAGGGTTTTTTGAATTAATCTCATGACCTTCGCCAGCTAACCACTGACCTTGAATATATTGTGTCATTTCTTGCTCCTACATTGCTAAAACACGAATTTGCTCACCATCGCTCACCAGTAAACCAGCTGCGATTTCAGGGCTGAGCACAACATTATCGTGTTCATCAGAGACCAACAATTTAGCTGCTGACGCACGATACTCAGCAAGCGAGGTGTTGGAGATAATAAAATGATGATCGGCATGTGGCATCTTGCCAACTGAAACGGTCAATAAACGGCTCTTTTTCACTGAGCGGATCTCAGCTAGTGCACATTCAACCGTTGGGCCGCCATCAAAAATATCGACATAATTACGGAACTTAAAACCCTCAGCTTGTAATAAACGTAATGCTGGCTTAGTGTTTTTATGCACTTCACCAATCACTTTTTGGGCTTTTTTAGGCAACATGCAAACATAAACGGGGTTGCGCGGCATCATTTCGGCCATAAAGGCTTTTTTGCCTAAACCAGACAAGTAGTCTGCTTCAACAAAATCGATACCTAAAAAGTGATTTTGTAGCCATTCATAAAACGGTGAGTCGCCATGTTCATCACTGACACCACGCATTTCAGCAATAACCGTTTCGCCAAAGCGTTCTGGATGCTGTGCTAATAATAAAAAGCGCGAGCGTGATAACATGCGGCCGTTATTGCCTTTGCGATATCCGTCTTTTAAAAACAGAGTGCACACTTCTGCTGCGCCAGTGTAGTCGTGGCATAATGTGAGGGTTTCAACTTCATTGCGAACAGAAATTTGCTGAGAATGATAGACCTCAGTACCTAAACGGTAATGATAAAAAGCATCTTGCATGCCGACGGCGGCTTCAATACCACAGGTGCCGACAACTTCATTGGTCTTTGTATCTTCAAGTACCATTAAATAACCTTCGTCAAAAGGTTTATCAATTTGCTTGATAAAAGATGCCTCTGCCCTAGCAATCTTCGAACGCAGTAACTCTTCGTTAACTGGTAAAGATGTAAAACCGTGGCCTGACTCAACTGCGATACCATAAAGTGCATCGTAATCACTTGCACGGATAGGACGTATGATTAACATCTTAATCTCCTCATTGCGCCATAAGCGAATCGCGCTGAAATACATTTCAACGCGTATTCACCCAACAGGCGTACCCAAACACATCAGTGCAAGCTAGGCCCGCACTGATGTGTTAATTAACCAGCAACCACTTTTGCTACTGCGCGTTCAAAACGCAATAAGCCTTCTGCGATGTCAGCTTCTGGGATCACTAATGAAGGAGCAAAACGCACAACGTTTGCACCAGCCATCAAACTCATAAGGCCTTCAGCAACAGAAGCAACTAAGAAGTCACGGCTACGACCTTCATACTGTTCATTTAATACCGCACCAATTAACAAACCTTTACCGCGCACTTCACTGAATACGTTGTATTTGGCGTTAATAGCCGCTAAACCATCACGGAATAACTGTTCGCGATGTTTAACTCCGTCGAGTACTTCTTTGGTATTCACTACGTCCATTACCGCATTACCAACAGCACAAGCCAATGGATTGCCGCCATAAGTAGAACCATGAGTACCAATTTTTAAATGAGCGGCAATTTTTGCCGTGGTTAGCATTGCAGCAATAGGGAAGCCACCGCCTAGTGCTTTGGCGCTGGTTAAAATATCTGGCACGATGTCAGTACCCATGTAAGCAAATAACTCACCAGTACGGCCTACACCAGTTTGTACTTCATCAAAAATCACTAATGCGTCGTGCTTATCTGCTAAACGACGTACTGCTTTTAAGAACTCAGGATCACCATTGATAATCCCGCCTTCACCTTGAAGAGGTTCAAGCATGATGGCGCAAGTCTTGTCTGAAATTACCGCTTCAAGTGCAGCGATATCATTAAATGGCACGTGGGTAATACTTTGTGGCTTAGGACCAAAACCGTCTGAATAAGCAGCTTGTCCGCCAACCGTTACAGTAAAGAATGTACGGCCATGGAACGCTTTATCGAATGCGATGATTTGGTCTTTATCTGCACCATGGTTATCTAATGCATAACGACGAGCTAATTTTAATGCAGCTTCGTTCGCTTCAGCACCTGAGTTAGCAAAATAGACGCGCTCAGCAAATGTGGCATTAACTAACTTTGTCGCTAATTCAAGCGCGGGCTCGTTGGTCATTACGTTTGATAAATGCCATAATTTTTCGCCTTGCTCTTTTAATGCTGACACTAAAGCTGGGTGACAATGACCTAAACAATTTACTGCAATACCACCGGCAAAATCGATGAATTCATTACCTTCTTGATCCCATACTCGGCTACCCGCTCCACGAACAGGAATAACAGCGGCAGGCGCATAATTAGGCACCATAACTTCATCGAATTGGGCACGGGTTAGATTCATTTCTACACTCATTGCATTTCATCCTTCAGGTTGTAAGCGGCTTGAAAGCCGCTGTTTCCGCTGTCTGCTTTATATTCTGTAAGTGCATTAGCGGAAGTTTGTGTTATTTATGCGACATTATTAGCGAAAATGTGATCAAAATACCAGTTCAGTACAATTAACTTCTGCAGGCCTGATTGGCATTCTGCATAAAGATTGAGAAATATGACTAAACAACGCGTTTATTGGGGGGTTATGAAGCATAAATAGTCATAAAAAAAGTTATTTGACTCGAATTTGTGTAGCTATTCATCAAAAGTGAATAATTACACAGATTTAACATTTACGCTTTTGATAGAAAAAGGCTATTTACAGTAAATCAAGCTTACGAAAATTTTGCCCTTTAAGCCGAATCAGTTCTTGCGCCGAAAACTGATAATAATCAAACATAATGCGTTTCTCTTGTGGATCGATTTGTTGTTGCTCTTCTAACAAAAGCACTTTGGCATAACAACTCGCCTTAGCCACAATGGCGGCATCGACAGACAACTCTGTAAAATGGTAATCGTGATCGAGCTCTTTTAATACTTGTGTGATCGGTGAATCATCAAATTTAAGTAAACTCAACAGTTGCCAATTCAATCGATGGCTATGGAGTAATACTTGCCCCAATACAGCTTCAGCAGGAAAATCCGTTGCCATAATGGCATCGTAAACTTGTTTTTCTCGACTATGGCTTGCCTCTCGTAACCAAGTCCCCCAAGTGTTATCAAATATACGTCCACTTTGGCTCAGTATAATCGAGGTAGAAAATTGGTACATTAACGCGCAGCTATAAGCCAAACCAGGCTTTTCATTATGCAATTCTGCTAAGGTTTGCGCCGCAATGGCGCTGACCATGCTGTAACGCCAAAGCTTGCGGGTTATCCACAATAAATTAGCATTGCCTGAAGGTAACCAGTTACGTAAACAAAAATAAGGGATCAGCAAACGTAAATTTTCAATACCAATGTAGTTAAGCACCAGCTTTATGTCGGTCACTTGAACATCGCCATGTTTAGGCCGTCGGTGACGAGATGCTGGACTATTAATTAAATTGATTAAATCACGTGATAACCAGCTAATACTTTCGATAATCGGTCGAAGTCGATTAATATTCAGGTCAGGATGTAATAATAGATCGAGCAGTAAAATTTGATTTTCACAAATTGCCGATGCTTCTAATATCATTTGAGGATGAGCTAATTGATGCTCTATCGCATTATTAACCGTATTAGTTAACAGCGCGGACACCTCTAAATACACATTTTTCTCTTTTGCTTGCTTATCAAGGCGCACTTTCAATGCTTTGCGCTCAATATCAAGCTTATTGGCACTCTCTTCTAACTCTTCGTTCAACTCATCAGGCATTGCATTGGCTTTATGCTTACCCACAATAAGTTGTTTATAGAGTCGGCGCTCAATCTCAATGACTTTTCCGGGCCGAACTCCACCTGCTATTGATATTGCCACTCACATTGCCTTTTACTGTTTTCATCACTTAATCATAAAAATTAAGGCTTCACAAAGGAAGCCTTAATAGATATTTATTTGTTTTTTTGAACTCAGAGCCGATTACTTCAACTCTTGTTCAAACAGTTTATAAATACGACGATACTGATCTAACCAACTAGAAGGTTGCTTAAATCCATGCGGCTCGACAGGATAGATTGCGGTTTCAAACATCGGCTTTTCTAATTCAATAAGCCGTTGCACCATGCGCACACTGTCTTGGAAAAACACGTTGTCATCTAACACACCACTCATGATCAGTAATGGTTTTTGTAAACCTTGAGCATGCTCTATCGGAGAACTACGCTCATAAGCGATAGGATCAACGTCAGGCGTATTTAAAATATTAGAGGTATATGGCGCATTATAATGAGCCCAATCAGCTACAGGGCGCAATGCGGCCCCTGCTTGGAATAACTCAGGTTCATTAAACAACGCCATAAAAGTAAGGAATCCGCCGTATGAACCGCCATAAGTCCCTACTCGCTGGGGATCTACATTAACATTGCTTGCCATCCAAGCCACACCATCTTTCAAATCTTCAACTTCTGGATGGCCCATATTACGATAAACGGACGTACGCCAATCACGTCCATAGCCTTTCGAGCCTCGATAATCCATGTCCATTACCACGTAACCTTGTTGTGTGAGTAAGTTATTGAACATAAATTCACGGAAGTAACCCGAAAATCCATAATGGGCATTTTGTAAATAACCCGCACCATGGTTAAACATCACTGCTGGATATTTTTCAGCTTGCTTAGCATCATAACCTTGCGGCAAATAAACTCGTGCATAAATTGGCTCAGCGCCATGAGTTGAAGCTAGCGCGACAACTTGTGGTACTTGCCATGGATATTGTTTAAATGCTGTGCTGGTATAATCGGTTAATTGGCTTATGTCGCCGCCAATAGGTTGAATATATAACTCATCTGGATGAATCGCAGACGAAGCGGTTAATAATAGTGATTGTCCATCAGGGCTTAAACTGTAATCCAATGTACCTAACCACTGGGTCAATTGCTCTGACTTACCACTGGCAATCTCAACACGGTAAACATTATAGCTACCTGGGTGGTCTTTATTGGCACGATAATAAAGATGTTTTGCATCGGGTGATAAAGTCACATTATCAACCACAAATTTGCCATTGGTTAATGCCGATACCTTACCTGCTGCGGTTTTAATATATAACTGTGAAAACCCTGTTTCTTCAGATAAGTAGTACATGCTATCTGTACCTGGTATCCAGCCAAATTGATTAAAATTATAATTTACCCAAGCATCATCATGTAATCTGTGTTCGGTTATCAGCTTACCTTTTTGAAGATCAACACTGGCGATCCAGCGATCTTTGTTGTCAACGGCTTCCAACATCACCAATAATTTATCGTCAGACTCATGCCACTGAATTGCGCTCTGACTCCATTCCCAATCTTGCATTAACTGCACTAAACGCGGGGCTTTTTCGCTGTTATAGGTTTTACCTTTCGCTTGAGCATTTTCAGCTTTAACGCTCGCCAGTACATCCTCATCAAAACCCGTTAAGCCTTCAATGGTAATGTCTTTTTTACTGTGGTCAACAAGGTCGAGTAACACTAAACGTTGACCAGGAAAGACATCTTCGGCAACCCGAGAGCGGGCTGGTACAGGGTCAACATAACCCTCTTGGCCCAAATAATTAGGCATAATGTCGTGTTCTGCACGCCAATCATAATTTTTATCGGTTAACGCTAATACTACGTAGCGTCCATCTGGCGACAAACTCATTTCTGATACCACTTCAGCGTCACCTAAATACCAAGGTTTAGCAGAAAAAGTGGGATCGGCTTTAGCCAATGAGTCGCGGTATTGATCACGCGTCAGGCTGTTATCATGTTCCATGGCAACATATTGAATAAGTCTATGCTGTTGCTTAGCAATAAAGCTACTTGGCTCTTGCGTCGCTTTTGGTTCGTTTTCCATTTGGATCGCGGCAATTTGTTCTACTAGGCCGCTAGACTGGTGCACACGAAAAATATTATTACCTTGCCAGAATGCAAGGTCGCCACCCTTTAAAAAACGTACGCCATTAATTGCATCGTTTTGACGGGTAAGTTGCTTTATTTCACCGTTTGATAAATCTTTTACAAATACGTTACCTTGATAAATATAGGCTTTTTGAGTCTTTGCCTGATCGAAGACACCATTACGTTGATCGGCAAGGTGTAGCTGATTGAGTGCTAGTTTATTTGCTTCAGACTGTCCAATAGCTTGTTGATAAAAATCACGGACCGGAGATTGATGTGCTTGGCGACTGAAATATACCGACTGACTGTCATCGCTCCAATAAGCTCCTTGAGCAAATATGCCCATCCAATCTGGATTAGCCATAATTTGATTAAGTGTCAACGGTTGCTGGGCTTTTGGAGGCTGTGCAAATGGCACGGTCAATGTCGTTGCACTCGGCGTTGTGATAACCATTGTATCGTCAGGTTTAGCCGTGGCAGAACAGCCACTTATCATTGCCAAAGAAAGTGCGCTAACCGCAAAGTTTCGCATAAAGCTTGTCATGGTTATCCCTTTTATTATTTTAAGCGCTATTTATAGCACAAATAGACGCGAGAATTTAGCCAGATTAGTTGCAGAAGTTGTAACAGAATACGTGATAATGAACCCGAAGATATAAATTCGAAAATGCTTTATAAATGCAAAAAGTTATCCAAAAGTTCATGGCCTTGCTGAGTCAAAATAGATTCAGGATGAAACTGGACGCTGTAAATACGTAACGCGTCATGGCTCATCGCCATAATTTCACGGCCATAAATTGGGTCATCAAACCACGCATCCAGACTAAAGCCATGAGGTACATGGTTAATCAACAATGAATGATAACGAGTAACCTGCAGAGGTAATGCTAATTGACGAAATAATCCCTGTTGATTATGTTCAATCAAACTGGTTTTACCGTGCATAACACGCTTGGCACGCACAACATCAACGCCAAACACTTGTGCGATAGCTTGATGTCCTAAACACACACCAAGAATCGGAATTTTACCGGCAAAATGTTTAATAGCTGCAAGTGAAATACCCGCTTCATTAGGAGTGCATGGACCGGGAGAGATTATCAAATGTGTAGGTGCTAAAGCTTCAATTTGTTCAATGCTGATTTCATCGTTACGTTTAACCAGTATCTCTTGCCCAAGAGCTTGGAAGTACTGAACTAAGTTAAACGTAAAAGAATCATAATTATCAATCATCAACAACATTATGGGTTCCAGTTGCGCTATAAATGTTTGTAGCACATCAATTTTAGCTTAAAAAAAACCAGCCTTGCGACTGGTTTTATGTAATGTTAACTAACCGCTACTTCACCACAGTTAAATGGTTTTTACGCTTAGTTTTATCATCAGGCTTTGTCGATTTAGACGATGGTGGCAATGTCGAAGTGTCATCAACAGATTTCATTGATGGCGGTACAGATGATAACTCATCATGTTCACCTTCGATCATATATGCATCTTCCATATCAAACACCGTACCCGCACCGTTTTCACGAGCGTAAATGGCCACGATCGATGCCATAGGCAAAAACACATTCTGTGGTACACCACCAAAACGTGCATTAAACTCTACTGCATCATTAGACATGTGAAGATTAGCCACCGCTCCGGTTGCAATATTCAAGACGATTTGACCGTCTTTGACAAATTGCTGCGGAACCTGCGTACCGTTAACAAATGCATCCACGACTACGTGTGGCGTCAAATGGTTATCCATCAACCACTCATAGTAAGCACGCAACAAATATGGACGATTAGCTGTTATTGGTTTCATTACATGCCCATGCGCATTTCGCGCTCAGCCTCAGTTAGCGATGCCTTAAATGATTCACGTTCAAAAATACGTGTCATGTAAGCACTGATATCTTTCGATGTACGCGGATCTAAGTGAATGCCTAATACTGGTAGACGCCACAATAATGGGCCTAAGTAGCAATCAGATAAACCAAACTCTTCGCTCATGAAGTATGGCATTTCAGCAAATACTGGCGCTAAAGCAATTAAGCTTTCCATTAACTCTTTACGCGCTGCATCAGCCTTTTCACCTTTACGGATACGCTCTACAAGCGCATACCAATCGGTGTCGATTCTGTGCATCATTAAACGGCTTTGGCCGCGAGATACTGGGTATACAGGCATTAATGGAGGATGTGGAAAACGCTCATCCAAATATTCCATAATAATGCGTGATTCGTACAACACGAGTTCACGATCAACCAAAGTCGGTACAGAGTTGTATGGATTTACTTCAAGTAAATCTTCAGGCATCTCACTTGGGTCTACCTGTAAAACATCAACGGTAACCCCTTTTTCAGCCAATACGATACGTACTTGGTGACTATATAAATCATCGGCACCAGAAAAAAGTGTCATGATAGAGCGCTTGTTGGCAGCAACAGCCATTGATACCCTCCAGAATCTAGAAAAAACAAAACAAACGAGGGGCTAAGCCCCCCGTTTACAAAATGCGGATAATGTATATTAACCGTTATTGATGGCTAGTGCACATCTTTCCAGTATTCTTTCTTCAACAAATACGCAATTATGAAGAAAATAAACAAGAATCCAAGTACCCACCAACCTAAAGCTTCACGCTCTAGCTGAACTGGTTCGGCAGAATAAACTAAGAAACCCGTGATATCACGGACGACTTGGTCGTATTCTTCTGCCGTCAATTTTCCACCCGTGGTAACAATATTACCATCTTTATCTTTTACAAGAGATACATTACCAGCTTCATCTTTCGTAACAGTAGCAAGACCTTGTAAGTCTTGTAATACGTGTGGCATCCCCACTGCTGGGAACACTATATTGTTCACACCAAATGGACGAGTCTCATCTGCGTAGAAACCTTTTAGGTATGAAAATACCCAATCAGCACCACGAACACGAGCAACCAACGTTAAATCAGGAGGCGCAGCACCAAACCATTTAGCGGCATCTGGAGTAGGAATAGCGTTTTCCATTAAATCACCGATTTTTGCACCGGTGAACATGTACTTGTTACGCATATCATCGTTAGAGATGCCTAAATCAGTTGCAACACGCTCGTAGCGTTGGTATTGAGTGCTGTGACAACCAGAGCAGTAATGTTGGAATGAATCCAAACCACGCTCTAATGACGCTTTATCATGCAAATCAACGTTAGCACTTTCTAAGTGAACACTATGTCCACTGGCGGCCATTGCGAGAGATGGCAGCAATGTAACTAATGCAATTAATAACTTTTTCATTAGTGTGTCACCCTCGTTGGGACTTCTTTTGTTTTCTCATTCTTACTGTAAACCCATAAGGCTACGAAGAAAGCAAAGTAAGTGAAAGTGAATACACGTGCCGCAATAGTTAACTCAGGAGTTGCAGGAACAACACCTAAATATCCTAAAATAATGAACGACACTGTAAATTGTGCAATGTTGATCTTGTGGATCATGCTGCGATAGCGAATAGACTTCACTTTACTACGGTCAAGCCAAGGCAGTAGGAATAACACTGCAATAGACAGACCCATACCAATAACGCCTACCAATTTATCAGGGATAGCACGTAAAATGGCATAAAAAGGTGTGAAGTACCAAACTGGCGCAATGTGTTCCGGTGTTTTCATTGGATTAGCCGCTTCAAAGTTTGGCTTTTCTAGGAAATATCCACCGCCTTCAGGCATGAAGAACAACACATAACAGAACACGATTAAGAACCCAGCGACACCCATAATATCTTTTACAGTGTAGTAAGGGTGGAATGGAATACCATCAATAGGCCATCCGTTCTCATCTTTGTTCTTTTTAATCTCAACACCATCAGGGTTATTTGAGCCCACTTCATGCAAGGCGATTAGGTGTAAGAACACCAACACAACCAATACAAGTGGTAGCGCAATAACGTGCAGGGCGAAGAAACGGTTTAGTGTTGCACCTGAAATAACGTAATCACCACGGATCCACAATGTTAGGTCATCACCAATAATAGGGATGGCACCAAACAAAGAGATAATTACCTGCGCACCCCAGTAAGACATTTGTCCCCAAGGTAGTAAGTAACCCATAAATGCTTCAGCCATTAACACAAGGAAAATCAACATACCAAACAGCCATAATAGCTCTCTTGGTTTTTGATAAGAACCGTATATTAATCCACGGAACATGTGCATATAGATGACAAAGAAAAATGCCGATGCACCTGTAGAGTGCATGTAACGTAGCAACCAACCGTAATCAACATCACGCATGATGTATTCAACAGAAGCAAATGCGCCTTCTGCTGTCGGTACGTAATTCATGGTCAGCCAAATACCTGTCAGCAATTGGTTAACCAAAACTAATAGCGCTAATGAACCAAAGAAATACCAAAAGTTAAAGTTCTTTGGTGTCGCATACTGCCCCACATGACGGTTATATGTAGCCGTCATTGGGATGCGAGCATCAATCCAATCAATAATATTCTTAACCATTACGCCGCTCCTGTATCTACACCGATGATAACGTTAGCATCATCAACATATTTGTGCGGTGGGATCACTAAGTTTAGTGGTGCTGGAACACCCTGGAATACACGACCAGCCATGTCAAATTTAGAACCATGACAAGGACAGAAGAAACCAGAAGTTACACCTTCAACCTGCTCACCGAATGAATCAGGCAGATAAGTTGGTGAACAACCTAAGTGAGTACAGATACCGACTGCAATAAAAAATTCAGGCTTAATAGAACGCGCAGGGTTAGTTGCATATTCTGGTTGCTGCATTTCTTCTGAAGCAGGATCGCGTAATTGACTGTCTAATGTTTTAAGATTATTTAGCACAGCTTCTGTACGACGAACGACCCAAACCGGTTTTCCGCGCCATTCGACACGAATTAACTGACCTGGTTCTACTTTACTAATATTTACTTCGACCGGCGCACCTGCAGCTTTCGCTTTGGCGCTCGGATTCCATGACTTGATGAAAGGAACCGCTACAGCGACGGCACCAGCACCACCTACTACGGCGGTTGCAGCTGTCAGGAATCTGCGACGTCCGGTATCGACTGGCGCATTGCTCATCCACTTATCTCCCAGAGGGTGTTGGAATTTTTATATTTCAATACTTTAGCGACCCAAAATGGTGAAACGCTAAAATCATAGTTTGAGGCGGTGCTCATTATAGCGAAAAATTAGAACCAGATCATAGTGAAAACACACATCTAAGATGAGGATATTAACATTTTTTTCAAAATCGCTTATAAATCAGCCATTTTATAACAATTAGTTGCCACTTAATTAGCAATAAAAAGCTTGAGAAATGCATTTAAAACAATAAATTATTAATGATAAATAATAAAAGACATCAGAAATATCTACTGTTGTGATTGATGACCGCTTTTGGGAAAACTGAATTCATAGCAAAAACATTAGGGTCGGTTGATCTTTCAAGGTTATTTTTACAGCGAACTTTTGGTCATTACTTAAACAAGAGCTACAAGGCAGAGGCTTTGTGGCGTAGTTATTCTACATGAAAGCTGATAACGCAGTAGAAATAACTCACAAACACTGCACAAGGGTTCGGCTAAAAACGTTTTACTCTTTGTTGAGTGCATCTTCTCGACGTGATGGTTGCTTAGATTACTAGGCTGTAATCTACTCGCCTCGGTTAACACATTTTTATCTCGAACAAAATTCAACCAGTAAAGATCTACAGACCTAGATAATAGGCACAAAAAAGCTCGGTATAAACCGAGCTTTTTAATGCAAAAAACATACGCGGGTATTATTTAACGCTAGATGATTTCATGTACTTGAAGAAATCACCTTCAGGTTCTAACACCATAATGTCATTTTTACCGGCAAAACTTTCTTTGTATGCTTCTAGGCTACGTAAAAAACTATAAAACTCAGCATCTTTACTGTAGGTATCAGCATAAATTTTTGCCGCTAATGCATCACCTTCACCACGAATAGTAAGGGCTTTACGTTCAGCTTCAGCAATCTTTACTGTCACATTGGCATCAATAGTCGCACGGATAATTTCAGCTTGTTCTTTACCTTGTGCGCGGTGCTCTTTCGCCACAGCTTGACGTTCAGCACGCATACGTTGGTAAATACTAATACTGACATTAGCAGGTAAATTAATTTGCTTTACGCGCACATCAACTACTTCAATACCGAGATTTTGTGCACTTTCAGAAGCATTTTCTAATGCGTCGGTTTGCAATTCATCACGCTTACCTGAAACAATTTCCTTGATTGTGCGACGACCAAATTCAGTACGTAAATCGTTGCTAATTTTGGCTTGTAATAAGCTTTCTGCATTGGCTTTAATACCGCC
This sequence comes from Shewanella sp. S1-58-MNA-CIBAN-0166, assembly GCF_040310085.1. NCBI lineage: Bacteria > Pseudomonadati > Pseudomonadota > Gammaproteobacteria > Alteromonadales > Shewanellaceae > Shewanella > Shewanella sp. S1-58-MNA-CIBAN-0166. Next base: position 143,134 of record NZ_JBEOPN010000006.1, read on the forward strand.
ATTGGTAGAAAGATAGTACTTTTCAAAATCACGAATACGCCACTTAACATAAGAGTCGACCATTAAGTCTTTCTTTTCAGAAGTAACAAAACGATCTGCTGCGCCGTCCAATGTTTGGATACGAGCATCCAGATAGCGAACTTTATCGACTAAAGGTAATTTAAAATGAAGGCCAGGAGCAAAAACGGTTGTTACGTCACCATCTTTAAGCACCTTACCGAAACGTGCAACAATCGCGCGTTCACCTTCGCTTACCACCATCAAAGAGGAAAAACTCACCCCTAAAATGATCACTAGAATGATCAGAGCTAATCTACCCATTGTTAGTTCCTCCCTTGGCGATTACGATCTTCGCGGCTGAGACGACCATCTGTTGGCATGCTAGTAATAGGTGTGTCTACACCACTACTAGAAACAGAATTGATGTGACGTTCTACCTCAGGTTCTACTTGATTGCGCAGACTCTTAGAAGAATCCATCAGCTTATCCAAAGGTAAATACATCAGATTACCGCTACTCTTAGTGTCGATAAGAACTTTATTTGTATCAGCCAACACAGATTGCATCGCATCTATGTATAAACGATTTCGGGTTACACCTGGAGCAGCTTTATACTCAGGTAATAACTTCTCAAATCGAGCGACTTTACCTCTAGCTTCAAGAACTTCACGCTCTTTATAAGCACTAGCTTGTTGTGCCATACGCTCTACTTGACCACGCGCTTTGGGTTCGATTTCACGAGCATAAGCTTCAGCTTCGCGAATAAAGCGCTGTTCATCTTCCTGAGCAGAGATAGCATCATCAAATGCATCTTTTACTTCTTCTGGAGGACGAGCGGGTAAAAAGTTAACATCACGAATTTCCAAGCCTAATTTATACGGCTCAATAATACGCTCTAACTCAGTCCAAGTATCACGACGAATAGCATCACGTCCAGTGGTTAAAATGTCATCCATACGATTATGACCAATGACATAGCGCAACGCACTATCAGTCGCTTCACGTAAACTCGAATTGGCATCGACTGCACTGTACAAGTATGAATAAGCATCTGATACGCTATATTGAACCACAAGTTCAACATTCACGATATTTTCATCAGATGTCAGCATTCTGCCAGACGCTGGAATCGAACGGAACGTTTCCACATCAACCATTGTCACATCGTCAATAAAAGTGGCTTTCCAATGTAAACCGGAACTCACTTCACCGATGTGCTGACCAAAACGGAGTAACACTCCACGCTCAGCTTCTTTAACCGTGTATAAGCCAGACAATGCCCAAATAATTAAGGCAATCACTGCTATTATAATCAGTAAAGATGAATTAAATGGCTGACCAGTGGCGCTACCGCCTCCCTTGCCACCAAAGCGTTTTGATAGGTTACGAAATACTTCGTCAAGATCTGGTGGCCCTTTATCGTTACCACCTTTATTTCCCCAAGGGTCTTTGTTCCCCTTGTTACCGGGCTCATTCCAAGCCATTTAGCACTCCATAATTGGATGAAATAAATGAGATTAACAAGTGGCGTCTACTTCTGAAGGTTCAAAAATAAATGCCTCTAATTCCCCTTGACTCTGTTTAGCTAATCGGCGCCAATTGGCGTCCGATAAACGAACAGATAAAATACAGTTCCCCAGATTGTCATACTCTTTCTGCTGTATTGCATCCAGTCGATAAAACTGGCCAAGATAATGTCCTGCTGATGCAGGTATTTTCAATGTAAGCTCGCAAATCACTTCACCGATTAATTCGGTTATCGCTTTCAGCAGCAAATCAAATCCAATGCGTTTTTGCGCAGAGACCCAAACCCTCTCAGGTTTACCATCTTCATCGTAATCGATACGAGGCGCGAAATCTTCAAGTAAATCTATCTTATTGCATACAATCAATTGAGTGATTTCATCTGCATCAATTTCTTCCAATACTCTTTGTACTTGGTCAAAATTTTCAGTCATATTGTCATCAGCACAATCAACGACATGTAAAAGAATTTCAGCTTGTCGAGTTTCTTGTAATGTGGCTTTAAATGCTGCGACGAGATCATGAGGTAAATGACGAATAAACCCAACAGTATCCGCTAAAATCACCGCACCATCAGGTAACGATAATTTACGCAGTGTCGGATCTAATGTTGCGAATAACTGATCGGCTGCATAAACATCCGATGACGTTAGCGCATTAAATAATGTCGATTTACCCGCATTTGTATAGCCTACTAAAGACACAGTCGCTAAATCACTGCGCTTACGAGCTCGTCGGCTTTGCTCACGTTGTTTATCTACTTTATCGAGGCGTCGATTAATATTCTTAATCCGGCCTCGTAATAAACGTCGGTCTGTTTCGAGCTGGGTCTCACCCGGCCCTCGCATCCCGATACCACCTTTTTGTCGCTCTAAATGAGTCCAACCACGAATTAGGCGTGTCGACATGTGGCGCAATTGCGCTAGCTCCACTTGCATCTTACCTTCATGAGTTCTCGCTCGTTGAGCAAAAATATCAAGGATCAACGTAGTTCGATCTAAGACTCGACACTGACACACCACTTCAAGATTACGCTCTTGAGCTGGACTCAATGCATGATTAAAAATCACTACATTGGCTTCAGTAGCAGCGACCATAGCAGCAAGTTCTTCTGCTTTACCGGAACCAATAAAAAACTTTCGGTCCGGCGAGCGTCTGCTGCCAGTAATCACTCCAACAGAGCGAGCACCAGCAGATTCAACTAACAACTGTAATTCAATTAGATCTTCTCGACGCTCTTCGTCTGAAAAGTCTATATGAACCAATACAGCTGTTTCACCCGCTTCATAACGATCAAACAAAAATTATATTCCTTTTCAAATTATTCAGCATCGCTTTCTTCACCATGGGCAGTACCCTGGTGAGCAGAAACATTAAATGGGCGTGCTGGTACGACTGTTGAAATAGCGTGTTTGTAAACCATTTGGCTTACAGTATTTTTCAACAAGATAACAAATTGATCGAATGACTCAACTTGGCCTTGTAATTTAATACCATTCACTAAATAGATAGAGACTGGTACACGCTCTCGACGCAATGCGTTCAAAAATGGGTCTTGTAAAGATTGCCCCTTAGCCATTTTCAATTTCCTTTTTTATTTTAAAATATGTTGAATTAAGTTTTATTGTTTAGTTTTAGTATTATACAGCAACAGCTAATAAGCTAGCGGCTTTGTCGCATAAGCGTAACTAAATTCCCTTCTACACCACTTTCAAGCCACTGTAAATCTGGCCAGCTCCTCAACCATGTTAATTGACGTTTAGCCAATTGCCTAGTGGCTGCGGTAGCTTTTTCGACCATTGTCGCATGATCAAATTCATTATCTAGGTACTGCCAGCACTGTCTGTAACCAACGCAACGCATAGATGGTAGCTCTAAATGCAAATCATCACGCGCTTTCAAACGCGCAACTTCTTCGATAAAACCTTGCTCTAACATGATATTAAAACGCTTTGCGATTAACTCATGTAATACTTTTCGATCGTTTGGTGCAATAGCAAATTGCACTACATCATACGGCAAAGCGGCTGACTTAGTTTGTGTCAATTCAGTCATTGTTTTGCCACTGATCCGATAAACCTCTAAAGCCCGCGACAATCGTTGTGGATCGTTAGGATGAATTCTTTCTCCAGCAACAGGGTCAATATTACACAATTCTTGATGCAGCGCATCCCAACCCTCGGTTTGCGCTTGCGCTAATATTTGTTGCCTAATAGCTTCATCAGCACTGGGTAAAGGTGATAAGCCTTCTAACAATGCCTTAAAATACATCATGGTGCCACCCACGAGTAAAGGGGTCTTACCACGGCTAATAATGTCTTCGATAGCCAATAATGCATCACGGCGAAAATCTGCCGCGGAATAACTTTCGCTAGGGTCAAGAATATCAATTAATTTATGCGGAGCCATTTCCAGCTCTTCAGCACTGGGTTTAGCAGACCCTATATTCATATCACGATAGATCAACGCAGAATCTACTGAGATAATTTCACAATTATATTGAGTTGCCATATCAATGGCTAATGCCGTTTTGCCTGAGGCGGTAGGCCCCATTAAAAAAATCACTTTCGGCTTATCGACACTATTCACGTTAATTATCTTTCATCCAATTTTGCCAAGGCATTATCCGCTCTTGGTCATAACAAGTTTGTTGCGTTTCATCGTCAAGTGAACAAAATTGCAGCCATAAAGCTTGAGCTGGCTCAAATTGCGATAAACTTTGTTGTGCCAACCAACCTACGATAGCGCTTTCTGTAGGTTGCTCTAATTGTATCCATTGCAGTAACTCTGGGATCACAATAGCAAGTTGGCATTCCCTCAAATATGGGGGCACTTTTTTAATAATCAACTGTTGGAAGCGAATTGTTAATTCAATACCCATTTGACGCAGTAATTGATCACGAGCGGCTAAGGTTTCTATCCAGTCCAAATCTGCGGCTAAAGACACAGGCATTAATAAAGGTTGCGACACTAAACCGTTAGCTAATTTGGTTGCTATGTCTTTCTTTCTTACTGCCAATAACACGGTTTTTATCGACAGTAATGACAGCTTATCATCTTTACAGATAACCCAATGCTCACCCGCTAATAACGGCGGCATGGCAACTTGATGTACAGCCTCGTTAACATAGGATACCGCGCTATTCATCGGGGTATGCAACAATTGTCCATAATTGACAATAGCCGTTTTAGTCTGGGCAGAAGAGAGTTCACCAGAAGGCTTTGTACCATAACTAGGCTTAATTGCAGCTGAATAGCCACCAGATGAGCCATTTGTCTTACCAGGTACATGCATCGAACCAAATTGACTAACGCTGTTAATCGCCTTACTCGAACCATGATTAAGTGTAAAAATGTCTTCTGTGGTATCGGCCACTTTCGCATCATGCATCATGTTTGATTCGGTGTGCATTGTGACAACAGTATCATGATGTTCTAATTCATCTGATAAAGGTAATAAAGGCATTTCGACTAATGCCGATTGCACCGCTTGTAAAATAAAGTCATGTACATAACGAGATTGATGAAACCGCACTTCATGCTTAGCAGGATGAACATTGACATCTACTTGATGTGGGTCAAGTGATAACATCAACACATAGCCCGGCTGATGTTCAATACCATATTCAGCAAATGCTTGTTTTACGGCATGGTTAACCAATCGGTCTCTAATTAAGCGTCCGTTGACATAAAAAAAGTTGGTATCGGTGATAACAGTGTCTTGTGGCGACTGCAGATAACCCGTTAATAATAAATCATCGTGTTCACAAGCAATGCTCAATGCCTGTTCAGCAAAAGCTCTGCCACAAATTTGCGCCAAACGTTGTTGAGTTTGAATGTCAGTATTTGCAGGACGATACTGACGTACTAACTTACCATTGTGTGTCAGGGTAAAGTGAATATCGCTACGAACAATGGCTATGCGCTTTAACCACTCATCTATATGAGTAAATTCAGTTTTATCACTTTTTAAAAAACGGCGTCTGGCGGGAGTATTAAAAAATAAATCGACCACATCAATAGTCGAGCCTTGAGGATGCGCAGCAGGAGTCACTTTCACGTCCATTTGCGAGCCTTCAGCATAGGCCTGCCAAGCTTCAGATTGCTCTGCAGTTTTCGACGTTAATGTTAATCGCGACACTGAACTAATACTGGCCAAGGCCTCGCCCCGAAAACCAAAGCTTAAAATAGCTTCGAGGTCATCGAGCGTATGTACTTTTGAGGTTGCGTGACGCGATAACGCCAATGCCAACTCATCTTTAGGAATACCCGCACCATTATCGCGAATACGAATAAGCTTGCTGCCGCCTTTGTCGATATCAATATCAACTCTAGTCGCACCAGCATCAAGGCTGTTTTCAACCAGTTCTTTGACCACCGAAGCCGGACGTTCCACTACTTCACCGGCTGCGATTTGGTTTGCAAGTTGAGGTGGTAGCAGCTGAATAGCCATATTAAGCCCTTGGGATCACAAGATGTTGACCAACACGAACCACGTCTGACTTCAAGTTATTAGCCTGCTTTAAACGTGAAATAGAAACGCGGTATCGCTGAGCGATAACAGACAATGACTCACCACGTTGTACTTTATGCTTTTGTGTTTGCGAGCTGTCAGAGCGTGTTTTAGCAATCAAAGTATCACTGGGCGCATTACTAGCAAAATAACGTTGCACTCCCGAATGGATGGCGCGGGCTATCTTTTCTTGATGCGCTGGGTTTCTTAGTAAACGCTCTTCTTGTGGATTAGAAATAAAACCTGTTTCCACCAGAATTGAAGGTATATCCGGCGATTTAAGTACCGCCAAACTAGCAGCTTCTGGTTTATGCTTATGTAATTTGGTGACACTGTTGAGATCTTTTAATACATCGCCAGCAATAGAATTACTTATCGCCATAGAACTATTCATCGACATATCTAAAAGGGTCATGGCTAAATATTGTTCGCTATCAGAGTTTTGAATAATTTCTCCAGCACCCCCTAATAACTCAGAGTGCTTCTCTTTTTGCTCAAGCCAACGACCAATTTCAGTATTTGCACGGCGCATAGACAATACCCAAACCGATGCGCCCTGAGGCTGAGGAGAAGTAAATGCATCTGCATGAATTGAAATCAATAAATCTGCTTTAATATTACGAGCCAGCTCAGAGCGTTTATTTGGATGAATATAATAATCACCACGTCTCGTCATCACAGCACGCATTCCTGCTGTTTGATTAATTTTGCTGGCTAAACGCGTTGCAATTTCCATCACCACACGCTTTTCGTAAGTCCCAGAGGGGCCAATTGAGCCAGGATCTTCACCACCGTGTCCAGCATCAATGGCGATCACAATATCTCTAGATGACTGATTAGCAGAGCGACTGACCGTATTCACCGTTGGCGACTCGCCGTTAGAATCTTCTAAATCGACGACAAGGCGGTTACCATAAGGAGCGGTAGGAGGCAATGTAAACAGACTGGACTTTACCGGTTTAGTTAAATCCATAACCAGACGCAATACACCTTTTTTAGGTGGAGAGCTAAAGCGTATCTTTTTGATAATTTTACTATTGTTAGCTATTTTATCTAAATTAATCTTGGCGCCAGTATCTTGAATGTCGACCACTAAACGATGAGGACCGGTTAAGGTAAAGCTGTCATAATTAGGTGATTGAGTTAAATCGAACACCACTCGCGTCGATTCTGGGGCAGCCCAAATGCGCACGCTATCAAGTTGGTTGGCAGCCCAAACCACATTAGACTGCAAAAACAACAGCATGAATACTACAGAGGTAAAAAACGTATTTTTTAAAGTCATTATTATTTTATTTTATTTATAATTGCCTGCCCAGCAGGGGATAAGCCTTGTAATTCAATTTGTCTTTGAGATTCTTTATAACGCAAATGCAAATGGATGTCAGCCTCAGGGAGTAATCCATGACCATTATTAGGCCATTCAACTAGACACACACTTCTGTCAGTAAAATAATCACGGATACCCATATACTCGAGTTCTTCTGGGTCAGCTAATCGATATAGGTCAAAATGAAATACATCCATATCATTAAATTCATAGGGCTCGACCAAGGTGTATGTCGGACTTTTCACCGCGCCTTGATGACCTAAACTTTGAATAATGCCTCGACTAAACGTTGTTTTACCCGCCCCTAAATCCCCCGTAAGATAAATAGTGAGTGGCGGCTTTATCCACTGTGCAATTTGTTGTCCAAGGGCAACAGTAGCTTGTTCATTTTCAAGGGTTTTAAACAGCGATGTCATGTGTAAAGTCAGCTTCCATAAAAAAGAGATACAAGAATGCTAAATATACCAGAAGTTACCGGGGAACTCCCACTGTTATAGTGGTTATTTTTTGTTAATAAAAAAACCAGCTACTGGGAATAGCTGGCAAAATCACACTTCAGGAAGTTATATTAAATTTTCAACGCCTCGTTTAAATGTCATCCATACGGATGGTGCTATGAACTAAACGTTTTTGTTGTGTTTGTGCAACACGGACTAAGTCCATTAATGCACTTTTAATTTCATCAGTTGGGCTACTAATAGCTGTTTTTTCTAGTAACGCGATTAAGCGGTTTTCTAGGTCTAAATGCAATTCAAGCACTTCGTCTTCTTTCATATTGGCAGGGAGTGACGTTTCATTGCAACGCTTGCTAAAATCTTCAAAAGTAATGTCTTTATACCAAGTATTTAATATTCTTGATGGTGCATCTTCAATATAGCTTTCTAACGTTTCGTAAATATGTCTTTGGTGTTGTTGAAAATAAGTCAACATCATCTTAACTCGAGAGGAATCTGCATTACGATCTAAGCGCTTATATAATTTCTCCATATCGAGATGGCAATTAGCAACGTAATCAAGTAGCTCACTTAGTTGTTGGATCCGCATAAAACTCACCTCGTTTAAAGCCCTAACTTCTTAGGAAAATCTATCTTGAGTTGATTATCAAAGATTACAACGGTAAATGATTTGAACCAGATCATGTTTTACTTCACCAATATGCGCTTACTTTAGAGATCCATGAAGAAGTGAGTACTAGATCACTTATTTGTTGATTGCAAAAAGATTTGCTCAAACACAAATGATGCAAATTTATTAAAATAATAAGGTTTAGGGTGAGTTAGAGCACATTGATGAACACCAGAAATGTAGATCGCCCTATATCGGCAATGGTTCGAACTGATGAGCGCTTTATGACGTCTAGCTTGGCAAACAAAAAAGGTATCGCATTCTCTAAGGGCGCAACTGAGCTAACTGTCGCTGTAGTTATTCGTAAGATTTAGAACAAAGAAGATTTGGAGCAAATAGGATTAATAAGGAAGTAATTTGGAGTGACATATCTTTTTAATAATGGGGGATTCGAACTGATGACCGCTTTATGACGTCTAGTTTAGCAACCAAAAAGGTAGCGTATTTTCTAAAAGCGCAACTGAGCTAATGTCGCATTTCAAACTAGGGATTTCAAACTAGGGAAGTGATTTGGAGTGACATATCTTTTTAATAATGAGGGATTCGAACTGATGACCGCTTTATAACGTCTAGCTTGGCAAACAAAAAGGTATCGCATTCTCTAAAAGCGCAACTGAGCTAATGTTGTATTTTAAACTAGGGAAGTGATTTGGAGCGACGTTTCTTTATAAATAAAGAGTGGTTCGAACTGATGACCGCTTTATGACGTCTAGCTTGGCAAACAAAAAGGTATCGCATTTTCTAAAAGCGCAACTGAGCTAATGTTGTATTTTAAACTAGGGAAGTGATTTGGAGCGACATATCAGGTTCGAACTGATGACCTATACCTTGGCAAGGTATCGCTCTACCAACTGAGCTAATGTC
>NZ_JBEOPN010000007.1:0-151417 GCF_040310085.1 Shewanella sp. S1-58-MNA-CIBAN-0166
GGCGGAGCGGACGGGACTCGAACCCGCGACCCCCGGCGTGACAGGCCGGTATTCTAACCAACTGAACTACCGCTCCACACAAGTGCGATGAATAATAAAGTTGTGATAATTAATCGTCAACAGTTTTTTAATTGTTTTCGCTCATTTAGTTAAAAAATGTACAATTATCAAGTTTTAGTACAAAAACCACTCACTTCAGTGGCTTAGTTTTTATCATCTGGCATACTCAAATCAATATCATCTAAGTCGACGCTTTCTAGAATACTGTCTTTAGGTTTATCTTCATTTACTGGATTTTGCTTTAACCTTTCTTCCGCCGCAGCCATCGCCTTTGCCAGCGTTTGTTTTTTACGCCATATAACCAAACCAATAATACCAACGAAAAAAAGTATGCCATTAATGGTAATAATCCAGAACATCGCATCGTCTTTAGCGACTTTCTCTTCAATTTCTGCTTGAATGGCCGCTTTTTCAGCAAGTTCTTCAACTGTTGGGACTGGAGCTGGGGGCTCTACTAAATTAAAAAACATTTCAGGTAAATTGAGCACAATTTCTCGGCCATCAACCGTAGTAGAAACCACACTGCCTTTAACACGATAACTGCCAAACTCAGTCACTTTAGGTAAGTATAGAATTTGATCTGCACTGGTCATGGTTTGCAAGGTAATAGGCAGCAACAACCCAGCAGGGCCGACTAAGTCAAACTCAAAATGAGTTTCTGCTAATTTCACCACAGATTCATCAACCGTTAACTGTATCTGCCATATGCCTTTTAATGGATCGCTATTGGGTACCATTTTGACTTTGATTGGTTGTGGCAAGAGCTCAAACGGCATCACATATTCACGCTCAAAGACATTATTTCGTGCAGTGACATTGAGTACATAATGACCGGTAGGTTGTTGTAAATTATGGCTTCCGGTAAAGATGCCATCGTCAGGTGTTTCGTCCAACAATTCACCATTGTCTTTATAAGCACCAACAATAATGGTACCCGTTGCGAAATTGTCGTCAGTTGGAAGATGCGCACTGGTAAAACGTGCAGTCCATTCGACCATATACTCCAAACCCGGCATTCTCATGGTTAAATTATCACCCAAGAGTCTTGCTGTAACTTTTAACCTTTCACCCTGATAAAGTGGTTGCGGTAATGGTTGCACAGCAATGTCTAATGCAGAGATTTTTTGTATTGTCGATCCTTCAACCACACTGCCTAATAACTGCCAAGGCCCTGGCATCGGTTTTTCGATATAAATCATATCGGCAGCAATACCATCTACCCATTTTACCGTTTGAGGATGACGATTTGAGTACCATTTGCTGCCATCAGGTAAAATCACCACGACAGGCGCAGAACCATAGCTTCGTTGGATAACTAACGTTAAATGATCAACCATATAATCGATTCGAAAACGATTTTTAAGTTCTGCTGCTTGCGATGCATTGACCATTGCAGCTTGGGCATTAGGTTGCCAAGCAAAGATAAGACTCAGCAACAATAAACATGAAATAGCAAGATAACCGGCGCGAGTGGCACTCATAAAGGTTGGTTTACCCTCTCCAGAGACATTTACCTGACTTCGCAATGAGATCAAGTCGTTGTTCGTGTAATAGTATTTCATCGGCTGATGCACCAACGACTTTAAGATTAAACGCCGCCGGATCGATATTTTTAATTCCGCCACCTTCTTGACCCGCTTTTTCATTGGACAAATTAAACTTAATTTGTCCACCTGTCATGATTAAGTAAACATCAGCAAGAATTTCCGCATCGAGTAATGCGCCGTGATAAGTACGGCGGCCATTATCGATACCATAACGTCGACACAATGCATCTAGATTGTTTTTTTGGCCTGGATGCAGACGTTTTGCAATGGCTAAACTGTCGAGGATACTGCAAATCTCTTTGGTTTTAGGCCCAATTGGATTGAGTTTTGAAAACTCATGGTCCATAAAGCTCACGTCGAAGTTGGCGTTATGAGCGACAATTTCAGCGCCATCGATAAAATCGATAAAATCTTTGGCTATTTGATGAAAACGCGGTTCGTTGGCAACACGGTCATTGGTAATACCGTGAACTTGAATTGCCTCTTCATCAATCGCTTGACCAGGATTAATATATTGGTGATACGTTCGACCTGTTAAGCGACGATTAATCACTTCAACACAACCAATTTCAATAATGCGATGGCCCACATAAATCGGTCCACCCGCTTGGTTCATACCGGTAGTTTCGGTATCGAGGATCACTTGACGACTTGCACTAGAAATAATGTTCATATTTTTTACTCATTCAGCCCTCGCCTTTGTATAAATTGAGTATACTGGCGCGAATATTTCGCTATGGTAACAACTTGATGGCCGAACTCAAACAGCTGTATATCTTTACTGATGGCTCTTGCTTAGGAAATCCAGGACCTGGCGGTTATGGCGTGGTAATGAAATATAAACATCAGCAACATGAAATCGCCGATGGATTCTCATTAACAACCAATAATCGTATGGAACTTTTAGCCCCAATTATCGCGTTAGAAACCTTATACGAACCCTGTAATATTATTTTAACCAGCGATAGCCAGTATATGCGCCAAGGTATTATGACTTGGATCCATGGTTGGAAGAAAAAGGGCTGGATAACCTCAACTAAACAACCAGTTAAAAATGTCGATTTATGGAAGCGTCTAGATGCGGTAAGTCAATTACACAAGATCGACTGGCACTGGGTAAAAGGCCATGCCGGCCACATTGAAAATGAACGTTGTGATGTATTAGCACGCAAAGCGGCTGAAGCTAAGCCTCGACAAGCTGATACCGGTTATAACCCAGAATAGTGAGGTCATCGCTATTTAACTCTAGCTCGGGATAATCACTGGTTATCAAAAAGTCCTTTGCTACGCTAACGGGGTGCATTGACTTGCAATAAGCTAGATATTACCGCTTCAATCAGCCCTGGTAGCAAAAGTAATATTTTGCTATGAAATAGCTCAACCCTTCTGATTTTGGCTTACGGACCTCATCTCTTAAACCGAGTTGAGGTTACTTTTTATGATTTTGAATTGTTTAATGTCTGGGTCTCAATACTCGGAGTGTGAGTTAACCCGGTACGACCTGCCGATGGCGCCGTTGACCAGTTAGGCGCTTTGACCTTCGACTTATCTTTAATCGGTGTAAGTGGCGTCGTCATTTTTCGAGCCACGATTAAGTAAACACTGCCAGTACTAGGTAGCCAGTTGGCGATACTTTTTTGCCACAATGGTGCTTGTTGAGGTTTGCTCGGTTGATTAGGCGTATTGACTCCGCGGTGCCCTAATAACGAATGGTACATTAACCGTTCATCTGCTAGTACTTTATATCCCAGTAACCCAAGCCAATCTTTAACTCTTGATGGCATAAAAAACTGCCCGTTCCAAGGTAACTGAGTTTGATATTTAGGCAATATTTTGCCTATAAAAGCCGGACTGATGGGATTAAAACCAACAATAAAAATATAACCACTGCTAATGAGCACTCTGTCGAACTCTCGTAAAATTTGATAAGGGTCTGATTCAAATTCTAAAAGAAAACAACTTAACACCGCATCAATGGCACTTTGTTGTACAGGTAAATGATGCGGATCGGCTTGAATACTCGCATCTGCACCATCATAAACAGAAAAATGCCGTGCTATGCTGCAATGTAAACTGTTTAACTGGCTACTTAACGCCCCTGCTTTAAGTAAATGATAGCCAAATATTCGCGGCCACCATGGGGCTAATTTTGCTTCAATCTCAGCTTGCAATAATTCACCAAAAGGTAAATCTTGCCAAATAAGGGGTTTTAACATGGAGCCCGCCAACGATTACTTTGCAAAAATGTCATATTCTCTCAACCCATCAACTTTACCATAGCTCATTTAATGTTCAGCTAACCATCATTGATACTTTCAGGATAACTTCACTTGAAGTTATTTAACGATATCCGTTACCCTAACAGATAGTCAATCATCACTCGAGTCAGATTATGCTTAACGTTCATACCATTCCAGCTTTTAATGACAACTACCTCTGGTTAATTCATCAAACAAGTAGCCTTGATGCTTATGTAGTTGACCCTGGCTGCGGCCAAAGTGTTATCGATTACCTAGCTACAACAGAACTTAATTTAGTCGGCATACTCATTACTCATCATCACAGCGACCATACTGGCGGTATAAAACAACTGCAGCAGCACTTCAACAACAGTCTTATTGTTTATGGTCCGAGTAACGAACCTATCGATGGTTTAACCCATCCTTTAACCGTTTCATCGGATATAAATATTGAGATACCTCATTTAGGGCTTACCCAAGTGATGGCAGTTCCTGGGCATACTTTAGGTCATATTGCCTATTATATTGATGATAAATTATTTTGTGGTGATACCTTATTCAGTGGCGGATGTGGACGTTTATTCGAAGGCACACCGACACAAATGCTGCAATCGTTAACGATGCTGGCAAACTTACCCGACCAAACCCAAGTCTTTTGTGCTCATGAATACACACAATCCAATGTCGATTTCGCCTTACATGTCACACCAAATAATTCACAGTTGATTGATTATGCCCACAAAGTTGGCCAATTACGCTCACAAAACATACCAACGATACCTAGCACAATCGCGACAGAAAAAGCCATAAACCCGTTCCTACGTTGTCATCTAAATGAGACTCAAGTCGCAATATCAACAGAATACAAAATAACAAATATAGATGATATTCAGACATTTACATTGTTAAGGGAATGGAAAAATCAATTTTAGATTAACATGAAAACACTTTAATAAGACATGCCAAATAATTTAATCTACAATGCCAAACTGAACTAAAGCATGACCAAAAGAGTCTCATAGGCATTTGGTATGTTCGTCCTTTTTTTAACGCCCTGAGAACTTGAGGAAGTGTATCTTCAAATGAAAGCAAACTTGATTATTATAGCTGGCAGTATGCTGGCTATAACGGGGTGCCAGACACTCCATACTGCAGAGCCAAGTTCTGATAGTACAACCCACACTGTTACAGCTAACGCTAAAAACAAAAAATCAGCGACCGTAACCCTTGATCAAATTGAAGAACAAGTTGCTCAAGTTAACGATTTATGGCTCATGATCGGCAATCAAATGCGCTTTCCTGTTGTCGATAATGCTTTAGTGGCTCAATACCGCCAATGGTACATCGAGAATCCTACGCATTTAGAAATCGTGACTCAACGTGCTCAGCCATATCTGTATTACATTGTCGAACAGTTAAAAAAGCGTAATTTACCTTTAGAGCTAGCATTGTTACCTATTGTTGAAAGTGGCTTTGATCCACTCGCCTATTCACCAAGTGATGCCTCGGGATTATGGCAATTAACCGCGCCAACGGCCATGTCGTTCGGTGTAAAGACAAATTGGTGGTATGACGGACGCCGTGATGTTGCCTCATCGACAAAAGCTGCTTTAGATTTAATGGAATACCTCTACGCCAAAATGGATCACAATTGGTTATATACCATTGCCGCTTATAACTCAGGTGAAGGCCGAATATTCAATGCAATAAAACATAACCAGGCCCGTGGAAAATCGACAGATTTCTGGTCACTATCGCTGCCTCGGGAAACAGCTCATTATGTGCCTCAGTTATTAGCATTGGCCGATGTCATTAAACATGCAGATAAGTACGGTATCAATTTAATCCCTATTGATAATTCACCTCAAATAGAGGTAGTCAATATTGAAAGCCAACTCGACATTAACTTAGCTGCTGATTTGGCTCAAATTGACATAAATGATTTAAAAGCGATTAATCCAGGTTTAAAGCGCTGGGCAACAGCCCCACAAGGTCCACATCAATTGATTGTACCTAGTGAAAAAGCGGCTTCCTTTAAACGAGCATTAGCCACTATTGAACCAAACTCCCGTATTAACTGGGTTCGGTATAAAATTAAATCTGGTGACAGCATCAGTGAAATTGCCGACCAATTTGAAACCACTGCAACATTAATAAGAAGCAGTAACGGTATTAAAGGCAATAATATTGTTGCTGGTCGTTTTTTAATTATTCCTGTTGCGGCAAAAGATCCCGATCTCGTCACCATGACCGCAGACCAAGTACTCGCGCGTAGAACCGTGGTTAAATCAAGCTCGAACAAGCAAGCTTATACCATTAAATCTGGTGATTCATTATGGAAGATAGCGCAGTCACAGCAAGTGACCGTCGCACAACTAATGAAGTGGAATAATCTTAAAAAACAATCCACGTTAGCCATTGGCAAATCATTAGTTATTTTTCCTAATGAAGTCGCCTCTCTCACTGCAAGCAATGATAAAACGGTTAGCTATCGCGTACAATCAGGTGACTCTTTAGCGCGTATAGCACTTAAATATAAGGTTACCGTTGCAGAGTTAATCGAATGGAACAGTTTACAAAACAGTAAATTGATCCAACCAGGACAGATACTGAAATTGATTATGACCAATAGCTAGTTAGCTTTGCCAATAAGGCACAATTAATGAACAAAGGCTAAAATAGCTATTGGTATGAGTTAAACACTCAGTTAATTTCAGCCATAAAAAAACGGACAAGTTATCACTTGTCCGTTTTTTTATGGCATAACATTAGCATTAATAAATCCACTGGTTCACAGTGTTCAATAATTTGATTAGGCTAACCATACTGTTATTACTGTACATTACTATCCATTTTTAGCCTAGATAACCTCGACTCGGGATAATAAACGGTTATCAAACAGTCCTTTCCTTTGTCTCGCTAACTTTGTTGCATTGACTTGCAATAGGCTAGCTATTGACGTACCAATGCGCCTTGTTAGCAAAACAAATGACAAGTTTGATATAAAATAGGCTGAATATTGTCATTTCGACTCACATATCCCACTTCTTACACCGAGTTGAGGTTAGTTAACGGCAAACCGTATAGCAGTAACAAAGCCGCTTTGAATAAGGCTGTAGTATTATTCATATAGAAGCACCTACAGCCCTTGTCATTAATGGATGATTTAAATTCCAAGCTTCTTAAACAATCCTTCTTTTAGCTTTTCTTTAGCTTTATCAGCCTCATCTTTAAATTGGCCTTCCAATAACGCTTTGGTATCAATGCCAAACTTAGGCTCTTGAAATGTACCTTTGATAGTTAACGGAATGTCGATACCTTTCAGTGACTCATCAGCAGCTTCGCCTTGTCCTGATAATGACCCAACGACACTGGTTGTTAAGATGTAATCCAACGCTTCGGTGGCAATGTTTGCTGTGCCTTTACCATTTAAGCGAATTAACGGTGAAGCCATCGCTAAATCAGGGTTAGTCACAACAGCATCTTTCATCGTGAAACTACCGGTCAAACTGGTAAAATCGGTTTTCAGCTCTTCTTTCTTATCTGCCGATAAATCACCTTTCAATTTTTGCTGCGCGCTACGGATCATCTGTGGAATGTTAACCCCATACAACGAGCCATCTGCTACTTCAAACTGACCCTCTGCATTAAGATTGTTTTTTAGATTATCAGCAATCAAACTGGCACCGCTGCCTTTAACTTCAAAACTCGCTGTTCCAGAAAGTAAATCCACTTCAGCAGCATCGATTAATAACGGACGAATTTGCACACCAGTTAACTTTTTATCAAACACATAAGTTGGTACCGCTTTACGACCATCAAGCTTAGCGCTGAGTGCTAGCTTACCTTCATATAAATCGGCTGTCAGCGACGATAACGTTAATACACCTTTATTAATGGCCATTTTCATTTGCCAATTTTGCGTTAACATATTACTGACTTTAATTGATTTAGCGGTTAAGTTTAGAGTTAAATCTATACTCTTTAATGCCGATAAATCAGGTTCTTGAGTTGACGCAGTTTCAGATGTTGCCTCAGTTTCTTTCGCATCGCCTTCTTGCTTTGGCAGTAATGCATCGACATCAATATCGCCAACATCAAGATTCATCGCAATTTTAGGAATGCTATTACCATAATTAATCTTAATATCGCCAGTGGCAGCTAAGTCCATAGCTGACATTTTAGTCAATTGCAGCTCAATGGTTTTGGCATCTAATGCCATCGTCATTTGTGTACTCAGCTCTGCGGTAATCGCTTTGCCTGGCAAGCTATCGCCTTGGGCTTTATGCACCATGTCAAAATCATTAATCGTGACATTCTGCAATGCTTGGTCGACTTTAACGTTGCCTTGCCCAGATGACGCTAACTGCATATCAGGCAGTGTCGCTGAAAACTCGTAAGCAAAATCAGCGAATTGTCCTAGGCTGAACTGTCCTAAAGTAAAACTTTTTAGACTGAAGGTTTGAGTGGTATTGCTGGCCATATCAATAATATTGATATTCGTATTGGTAAGTTCAATGCCGCCAATATCTAAGGTCTGTAAAGACATCGCTTCTGAATTGCTTGAGGTTGATTGCGGTTTTTCTGCCGATGTTTCAGCAGTCAAACCATCAAAACTGGTCTTGCCGTCTTTTTGAGTGACTAAGTTGAGTGTTAAGCCATCAAGCTTTAATAAATCAACTTCAATTTGTTGGCTAAATAATGGCATCAACGCCACATTAGCCACGGCCTCATTAACATCAAGCATCGAAGCTGGGGTAAACCCATTTGGGTTCGATAACGAAATGCCCCCAAGCTTGATGCCTAAAGAGGGAAACACGCTCCAACTTAAATCTTGGCTGATTTGTAAATCACGGCCAGTTTGTTTTTTTACCGCATCGACAATTTGCGGTTTAAAATTATTTAAATCGAAAAACATTGTGAGGTAGACAGTTACACCTATCACTAACGTTAGCACTATTGCTAACAACCACTTTATTAGTTTCATTTTTGCTTCCTTGTCTGTCGCTATTTTAAGTTAAAATAGCTAAATCCAGTGCCTGCCTACTGACAGCAACACCATTTAAATCTGCGTAGATCATCATTCCAGGAGAAATACTGATGCCAGCAATCTCAATTGTCACATTGACCTCTCCTACGCCTTTTTTGTCAGTTTTAATGGGATTAGCGCCTAAAGCTTGCACACCAATTAACATGGTGTTAATGGTTCCAGCGTCACGAATACACCCATTAATGATAATACCTTCCCAACCATTGTCGCATGCACTTAAGGCTATCATGTCGCCAAGCAATGCACGTCTTGTTGAGCCACCTCCGTCAACAACCAATACTTTACCGTGACCCTTTTTAGCTAATTCAGATTTTACTTTTGAATTGTCTTCAAAACATTTAACGGTCACGACTTCACCATAGAATATCGATTTTGCGCCGAATGCTTTCCATGGATTTGACAACAACGTCAATTGTTCAGGGTAGTGATCAAATAAGTCTGGCAATAGATCTAACATGACTCCTCCTTGTAGATCAAAATCTTAGGTTACCGAGAATGAGTATATTCAACAAGTATTGTTAACGATATATTATTACACTCAAAAAGTACCGTTAACTTAGTATATCAACAT
This sequence comes from Shewanella sp. S1-58-MNA-CIBAN-0166, assembly GCF_040310085.1. Taxonomy (NCBI): domain Bacteria; kingdom Pseudomonadati; phylum Pseudomonadota; class Gammaproteobacteria; order Alteromonadales; family Shewanellaceae; genus Shewanella; species Shewanella sp. S1-58-MNA-CIBAN-0166. The sequence continues at coordinate 9,469 of NZ_JBEOPN010000007.1, forward strand.
ACCCACAAATCAAGTTAAAGAGTGACTTATTCAATAAAAATGAATATAATTTATAAAAATAACGTAAAAAATCATACTTATGAGTGAAGATTTAAATTTACAGAAAATGATGGATGCGTTTGATGAGTTAGACTTCGAACAACGCACTACCACAAACCTTGAAAATGCCCGTAATAAGCAGCAAATGACAGCGTATATTGACTCGTTGGATTTCAGTTTGCGCCGTTTATTAATCTTGCAAGACACGGTCAATACTATTGTTGAGCAGAAACAAGTAAACCTGCTTAAACAAGAGCATATTCAAACTTATAAAACTAAGATAATTAACCTCTCACGCCAGTACAATATCTCATATCAAGATGTCATCAACATTATGGTGCAAATATCACACTAGTACTGCTGAAATAATTCAATCTATTTCTGAGAGAATAAGTAACCTCAGCTTGAGTGAACAGGTGAAATAAATCGCTAAAATGGATTTATTTCAAGTCTGCTATGGCAAACTTGCGATGTATTTAACTCATAATGATTTTTTCATCAATCAGTTACTATATCAATAACATGGCTATTTCAAGTGAAAACACCATCGATAGTAAGTTACAGAGTCTGTGAGATAAAGAGCTGTTTGGGCATCATTCATTATCTCGAACGGAAGCTAGTCAGGCTTATAGAACCAACCTGACTAACGGCGGGTTATTTTACTTTAAATTGGTCTACAAGTTGATGTAACTGAATAGCACCTTGTTCTATATCCATACTGCCTTTGTTAATGAGCTCATTCTGAGCTCGATTTTCTAACGACATGTCATTGATGCGAGTAATATTCATATTCAGTTCGCCAATAACAGTGCTTTGTTCTTCTGTGGCTGCTGCGATTTGAACATTCATTTGCGATATTTGCTCAATTGAAGACTTAATATTTTCAAGCGCAACTACAACTTGTTGAGTTTCATTGACCGTTTCAGATGATTTAACTTTAGCCCTAGCAACAGAAGCATTAACACTGTCAATGGCACTTCTGATTGCGTCGATGATAAGATTAATTTCACTTGTTGAAGCTTGAGTTCGGCTAGCAAGCGTTCGAACTTCATCAGCAACAACAGCAAAACCTCGACCAGCTTCTCCCGCTCTAGCTGCTTCGATGGCAGCATTCAACGCTAACAAATTAGTTTGATCTGCTATTCCCACAATCACATCCAGAATTTGACCAATCTTACTTGAACTTACTTGTAAGCCTTTAGCAACCTCTTCTGTCGCGGCTAATTCACTGGATAATTCAGATATTTTTTTCATCGCATTATCAACAACGTTAGCAGATTTGTCTGCCTCTTTATCAGCATGGTGGGTACTGTCTGCTGCCAGTTGCGCATTAGAAGCCACTTCTGATGCGGTCATCGACATTTCATTTATCGCAGTAGCCACATTCTCAGTTTCGGCTTGTACGTTAGATGAGATTTGATTGGCCTGCTGTGCAATCGTCGACATATTTTGTGCTAAGCGACTCGACTCATCAACCGAGTGGCTGACAGATATAATGACTTTCTGGATTTTATCAATAAAAGCATTGAAATGATGTGCGATTTGTTTGAGTTCATCATTACCCTCTTCAGACAAACGTAAGGTCAAGTCCCCCTCGCCCTTGGCAATATTTTTAAACGCGCTAATGGTTTCAATCATCGGCCCTGAAATACTGCGAATGATAAAAAACAGCAATAAGATGACAGGCAGCCAAACCAGAGCCAATAACAATAAGTATTGCGTAATAAATTGATTTTTATCATTTTGAATATCATCGACATAGATACCCGTCCCGATAATCCATCCCCAGGGCCTAAAACGCTTGACCACTGACATTTTTGGACTAGGTTGTTCCTGTTGTGGTTTGTTCCACATGTAATCTACTCGTGCTGAATCCTGCTGTTCGGTACGTTGGATCATTTGTTCAAACAGCTTAACGCCATTTGGATCTTGCATTGCTAATACCTTGGTATTGACTAATTGCTTAGCAAAAGCATGTTGGATCATCGTCCCTTGAGTATCAATACTGAAATAATACTCATTGCCTGAATAGCGTAATTTATCAATTGCTGCCAAAGCCATGACTTTGGCCTCATCTTCGCTCAGGATTCCAGACTGAGCATCTTGATAATATTTATCCGCGATGGTGGTAGCGATGTCTACCAAAGCATTCAGTTTGGCTTCTTTTTCATTAATTAACACGTTTTCAACTCGTGTTAATGAAAACCAGAAAACGATAACAGTAGCAATGATTGCTAATGCCAACATTCCTAATAAACGGTTTGCAATTGTCGTTTTACGAAAAAACATATTAATTGGGTTCATACAGGCACCATGACATTATGATTATTATTAAAATGGTTATGAGATGAAAACTGACACGAACTCAGCAATGTTAGTTATAGTATAAAATAGACTCAGTAACAGGACTGTTTCATCACTGCTGTGTTTTGTTGATGAGTTGTTCACGATAGTGCTTCGCAACCGACAAATATAGTAGACTTTATTATAATGGCTAAAAAGGGACCCTTAATTACTCCATGCTGCATCTATCGTAATAATGCAGCTTGATCTGGTTCGATATGCCAATCGATATTTCTGCTCAATAGCGTTTCTATTCCGCAATAAAGATGATTACTTCGCAACAATAACCATCTCAATTTGTGCTCTTAACCACACAAAAGCGGGATCGGTCTCAGTATTCATGTGCCAATATAAATGGGTATCAATGTCCGGTAGTTCAAATGGCATTGTGCACACATGTAAATCTGGATGTGTAAATTGCTCCGCTAAAGAGCGCGGTAAGGTCAACATAAAAGGCGACCCTATGACAATTTTCGCGGCTGTTTGGTAACTCTGGCATCGGTATTTAATGTGCCGATTAATACCTTGTTGTTGTAACAAAATATCTTCCATTACTCGGCCAGTGGGCCTGCTCGATACTGCTACATGCTCAGCATTGGCATAGTCGGTTGGAGTCAGCTTCGTACTAGGCTCTAAATACATTGCATGTTGTCGACGGTCTATCAACACACAAAATGGATCTGACAACAGAGTTTTATGGGCTAAAGGGGCATTCACCGCTCGCGCAACATCAATGGCTAAATCCACCTCCCCATTGGCTAATTGACGCGCTATATTTTCCCGAGATAATGACATACTGGCTATTTTCGCATGCGGAATTAACTGCGAAACTTGCTTAATCAGCGTCGGCATTATTTGGCTTTCTAGGGCCTCATGAATGGCTATTTTAAAAGTTTGCTCCGTAGTAAGCGGGTCAAACTCCCCACATTGCTGCAATATTTGCCTTATTCGATTTAGCGCACTTATAAGTTGCGGAGCCATACGTTGACAAGCAGCTGTCGGTTGCATTTGCAGGCCTTGGCGTACAAATAGCGGGTCGTTTAACACTAAACGTAATCGTTTTATCGCATGGCTTACTGCTGATGGCGTTATAAACAACGACTTTGACGCTAAAGTCATGTTTTGTTCAGAATAAAGCGCTTCAAATATTTTCAACAAATTAAGGTCAAGCTGCTGAATTGCTTTAGTATCTGCCATCTTGACCTCTATTGTTAAATGAATTTGCCACACACATCTATGAATAGCATTCATTACAACCTAGCATGTTATTTCATTTCATTCACTCAAAATACTGCGATATGCTGAACTCTTAACAATAGCTTGGTCACATGCTGACAATAACTGAGGCTTACGTCACACAGGATGCTTAAATGAATATCTACGCTACAGAAAAATCACAACAATATTTAGCGAAAGTAACGTTGTTTATTAATCAATATATCCTCCCAATTGAAGCTGAATTACTCGCAGAAAATAGACGAATCAATCACAGTTGCGATTGGACTCGTTGGCAACTGTTACCGCAAATAGAAGCACTTAAAGCTCAAGCAAAAGCACTAGGATTATGGAATTTATTTCTACCTGATGCCACATTAGGTAAAGGGCTGACTTGTGTTGAATACGCCCCCTTAGCTGAAGCAATGGGGCGATCGCTTCTGGCCCCAGAAATCTTCAATTGTAATGCACCAGATACCGGTAACATGGAAGTGCTTTATCACTTTGGTGATAAGCAACAACAGCAACAATGGTTAACACCTCTACTAGCTGGCGAAATCCGATCAGTATTTGCGATGACAGAACCTGACGTGGCTTCGTCGGATGCCACCAATATGCAAGCCACTATTATTGAAGACGGTGATGATGTTGTCATCAATGGCCGCAAATGGTGGTCAACGGGTTTGGGCCATCCAAATAGTAAGATCATGATCTTTATGGGACTGTCTCATAGCGACGCACCAAAACACCAACGTCATAGCATGGTATTGGTGCCGATGGACACGCCTGGGGTCAGCATCACACGTATGCTAACCGCCTATGGTGATTATGATGCACCTTATGGCCATGGTGAGATGGAGCTCGTTAATGTTCGTGTGCCCAAAAGTAATGTCATTATGGGTTTAGGTAAAGGCTTTAAAATAGCTCAAGGTCGATTAGGCCCCGGTCGTATTCATCACTGTATGCGCGCGATTGGCGCAGCAGAACGAGCCTTATCATTAGCGATTGAGCGCGGTAAATCTCGAATCGCCTTTGGTCAGCCTATTATCAAATTAGGCGGTAATCTTGAACGTATAGCCCAAGCGCGCATGGCAATAGAGCAAGCTCGATTACTGACACTTAATGCCGCGTGGAAAATTGATAACTTAGGCGTCAAGCACGCCATGACCGATATTTCTGCAATTAAAGTGGTTGTCCCGAATATGCTGACCCAAGTCGTCGATATGGCGATTCAAATATATGGTGGTGCAGGCATGAACCATGACACACCATTAGCAGGTTTTGCAGCTATGGCCCGCAGTTTACGTTTAGCCGATGGACCGGATGAAGTGCATATGGCCATGGTGTCGCGACTTGAGTTAGCAAAGTACCAATAATGGTGATAACAATGAAACCAATAGAACAACAACATGTGGTGATCACCGGCGCGGCATCGGGCTTAGGTAAAGCACTTGCACTTAAATGGGCGAGTCAGCATGCCGAAGTGTGCGTTGCTGATATTAATCAACCAGCTGGCGAACAGGTGTGCCAAGAAATCGAAGCGTTAGGAGGCAAGGCTTTTTTCGTGCCTTGCGATATCACCAACACAGACAGCATTACAGCCCTCGTAAAAGTACTGAATGAGCGTTGGCAACATATCGATGTATTAATCAATAATGCCGGCGTGGCTTCTGCAGATAAAATAGAAGCTGAACCTATGTTGCAATGGCGTTGGATTATGGAAATCAACTTATTTGGTATCGTTAACATGTGTCAGCAATTTGTACCGCTTTTTAAACAACAAGGTGTTGGCAGTATTGTGAATGTGGCATCACAAGCGGGTTTAACCCCAATCCCATTTATGTCCAGTTATAATGCATCAAAAGCGGCTGTGGTATCGTTGTCAGAAACGTTGCGCTTAGAACTTGCCGATGACAATATTAATGTTAGCGTGTTATGCCCTGGCTTTTTTAAAACAAATCTTGGTACTAGCTTACGCACCCAATTACCAACCATGGAAAAACTCATGGGTAAGCTATTTGATAAGTCACCTATCAATGCAACACAAGTGGCAGATATCGCCTATCAAGGCGAAAAGAACAAACAATTTCTATTACTGACACATCAACAAGGCAAACGGCTTTATCAGTTAAAACGTTTATTGCCTTTACATTGGTATTTTAAACTAGTGTTAAAACAAACACAGCGTCTTAGGCAATTGTTAAGGGAGGAACAAGCTTAATGAACCAACAATATCTTGATAAAGCTAAAACGGTTCGTACCGGCGAGGAGCTTGACGCAGCGGTTATCGATCCGTGGTTAAAACAGCACATTAATGGGCTTGAAGGTGAGTTAACCATAACCCAGTACACTGGCGGTGCATCCAATTGGACTTACTGTTTAAGCTACGCTAATCGCGAGCTTATTTTACGCCGTGCACCTAAAGGCACCAAAGCCAAAGGTGCTCACGACATGGGGCGCGAGTATCGATTACAGCAAGCACTTAAACCCGTGTACCCTTATGTGCCTGCAATGCTGGTACATTGCGATGATGACAATGTCTTAGGGACTGAGTTTTATGTCATGGAAAAGCTCAATGGCATTATCCCAAGACAAAATCTTCCTAAAGGCTTAAAAGTCGATAAACAACAAGCCAGAACCCTTTGCACCAATGTGATTGATTGTTTAATCGAGTTACACAAAGTGGATATTGATGCCGCTAACCTTAACCACATCGGCAAAGGCGAAGGTTATACTCAGCGTCAGATTGATGGCTGGAGCCAGCGCTACACTCAAGCTAAAACTTGGAATGTGCCCTCTGGTAAAAGTGTGATGACTTGGCTACAACAACATAAACCAGCACAAGAAACCATTTGCCTAACCCACAATGACTTTCGGTTTGATAACGTGGTGTTAGATCCAGATGACATCAGTAAGGTCAATGGAATACTTGACTGGGAACTGGCAACACTCGGTAATCCATTGATGGATTTGGGCAATACCCTCGCCTATTGGGTTGAAGCCGATGATGACTTTTTAGCTCAAATGACTCGCCGCCAACCCACACACCTTGATGGCATGCTCACTCGCGAGCAAGTGGTGAAATATTACTGTGACAAAATGGACATCACTATTGAAGATTTTCGCTTTTATGAAGTATTTGGTTTATTCCGTTTAGCAGGCATAGTGCAGCAAATTTATTATCGCTATCACCATAAACAAACACGCAACACTGCATTCAAACAATTTTGGATTTTTTCACATTATTTGTTGTGGCGCTGTAAACGTGCAATGAAGCAAAAAGGATAACCGTGGCGAATATTTATTTAATCCGCCATGGGCAAGCAAGCTTTGGCGCTAATAACTATGACAACTTATCAAGTTTAGGCCATAGCCAAGCAAGGCATTTGGGTGAGTATTTTAACCAACGCTTAATTCAACCTAACCATGTTATTTGCGGCAACATGACTCGTCATCAACAAACTCGTGATGCTTGTTTATCGACGTTGTCACCACTTTTATTGAATGAGTCATTACAGATAAGTACTCTTTGGAATGAGTTTGACCATGAAAATGTGATTGCGGTTTATCGACCAGACTTAGCCAATCCAGAAGCGATGAAGCATTACCTTCAACAACAAGCTTCACCCACCAGGGCCTTTATCGAATTATTTAGTCAAGCCATTGAGCAATGGCAACAACAATCAAATTACGCTAACGATAACGATAACGATAACGATAACGATAACTATAACTATAACTATAACGAATCTTGGCAACACTTTACTCAACGTGTAAGCCAAGGATTACAACAACTGATCGAGCAGACAAATGACAATGACACTGTGTTTGTATTCACCTCTGGTGGCGTAATTAGTGCCGCGATAATGCAAATATTATCAGTACCAGAAGGTCAATTTTTTAATATCAATAAACAGCTAGTTAATTGCGGTGTGAGCCAATTACAGTTAAAACGACAACGACTGAGTTTAATTACCTTAAATGAGCATAGCTTTTTTGATGGGGAGCAACGCCATTTATGCAGCTTGATTTAAGTTATATTCACTTTGTGAGTATCGTTAAGTGACGATGCTCAACACATTTAGCAAAACAATTAAAACAAAAATAAAGAGCACATTATGAAACGGACAAACATATTAATCACTGGGGCGAGTTCAGGTTTAGGCCGCGGTATGGCAATTGAATTTGCTAAGCAAAACCATAATCTAGCCTTGTGTGCTAGACGAATAGACCGCCTCGAAGAATTAAAGCAAGAATTATTGGTGATTAATCCCAATATACAGGTGATAATTAAATCACTTGATGTGAACGACCACCCACAAGTATTTGAAGTATTTAGTCAATTTAAACAAGAATTAGGCCAACTAGATCGCGTCATTGTTAATGCTGGAATGGGCAAAGGTGCTGCAATTGGTCGCGGTTTTTTTGAAGCTAACTTACAAACTGCGCAAACTAACTTTATTGCTGCCATTGCCCAGTGTGAAGCTGCGATGGCCATTTTTCGTGAGCAAAACAATGGCCATCTTGTCACTATTTCATCGATTAGTGCAGTGCGTGGATTTAGACGTGCCATGACCGTTTATGCGGCTACAAAAGCAGCCTTAACGTCGTTATCTGAAGGTATCCGTATCGATGTGATGAACACACCAATAAAAGTGACGTGTATACACCCTGGCTTTATTCGCAGTGAGATTAATGAAAAAGTTAAAACGGTTCCGTTTATTGTCGACACCGAGACAGGTTGTAAAGCTATGGTGAAAGCGATTCAAAAAGAGAAAGCTAATGCTTATGTACCGAGTTATCCATGGGCTATTTTGCATTGGGTATTACGTATTGCGCCGCTTAGTGTGCTGCGTAAAATGAGTTAAATTTTTTTAAGAAAATGAGCTAAAACAAAAATGCCAAACTCTATGTTTGGCATTATTTTATTACGCACATTAACTTCAATGATATTCATTAAGCTGCCACGACTTGTCTGGCTTTACGCAATGGGTGCAAACGATTATGCATCACTTTAATGGTGTCGAATTGTACTAGCGATTTGCTGTCTGATAACTGACAGTATTGCGATAGAATCATCACTGTTGCGGCTTGTAAGCCATTATCAACCACTAATGCTAATACTTTTGAATAACCACAATTAAGTTGAAATAACTTACCGACTTCGCAATAAACACACTCATCACTCACGTCGAAAAACCAAGACTTGGGCATTTGTGATTGCAATAAAAAATGGGCAGCGGTGGCATTTAAAGCGGTTTGTACAATACCTGCATCAGAGATGTGTAGCACTTTAGGAAGTGTTTCGAGCATTTTAATGTAGAATTTTGCATGTTCAAGATTAAATTCAGTTGCGGTTAACGCATCTGGAATTAATTGTTTTGTCTTGTATGGGGTTAAGAACTCCATCTCGGAACCCAATGAAATACTTAGCTGCTTGCAAGTTTCATTGTATTCCCAATGCCAGTCCTTGTTTGGCATTAATAACATGGCAATCTGCACCTAAATGTTGAACACTTGTGCATAATAGTTTATTTTTCACCCAATATCAAAATTTAATTATAAATTATAACATAAATTTCATAGTGTTAGCGCGATCGAATGATCTAAAATTCGATCGCGGCATGATTTTTGATCAATAACGTTATATTTTAGTCACTATTTTTTACAATAAGCTCTAGCGATCTGATCAACCAATTTAGGACCTTGATAGATAAAACCAGAGTATATCTGCACCATAGTTGAGCCAGCGTCAAATTTAGCTAAAGCATCTGCTGCACTATTGATCCCACCAACACCAATGATCGGGATCTTACCTTGTAAACAGATCGCTAATTGTTTGATCACTTGTGTTGATAAATCCGTCAACGGTTTGCCACTTAAGCCACCCATTTCTTCAGCATTTTTTAATCCAACCACATTATCGCGGCTTAAGGTGGTGTTGGTAGCGATAACACCATCAAACTGATTACTCATCAATGAATCAGCTATAGCACTAATTTCTTCTGAGCTTAAATCAGGCGCAATTTTTAGCGCCACTGGCACATATTTACCGTGTTTAGCGGCTAATTCAGTTTGTTTGGCTTTAATTGAGCTAAGTAAGTCATCTAATAACTCACCGTATTGCATTGAACGTAAACCAGGAGTGTTAGGAGAGGAAATATTAACTGCAATATAGCTCGCATATTGATAAACCTTTTCCATACAAATTAGGTAGTCATCTTTACCCTGCTCTACTGGAGTGTCTTTATTTTTACCTATGTTCACGCCAACCATAATGTCAGACTTTTTGGCCATTAAATTACGTACCAGATTATCGACACCTTTATTATTAAAACCCATGCGATTAATAATGCCTTTGGCAGGTTTTAATCGAAATAAACGCGGTTGATCGTTACCGGCTTGTGGCCGTGGTGTTACTGTCCCGACTTCAACATGGCCAAAACCCATTGCATGAAAAGCATCAATTGACTCGCCGTCTTTATCTAATCCTGCAGCTAAGCCGACAGGATTTGGGAACGTCAGTCCCATACAGGTTACAGGAGCAGATTTAACCTGTTGACGATAGAAACAATTTAACAGATTGTTTCCGGTCATTTTCAAACTGCCAATCGCGATATTGTGGGCTAACTCAGGGTCCATCTGAAACATTACTTTTTGCGCGAGTTTGTAAAACATGTTTTCTCCTAGACCTAAAAAAAACCCCGGCAATCGCCAGGGCTTATTCACATTATAAAAACTACTTCTGACCTTCGCAATGCAAAATCAGCAAGTTCAGTTCTCTTAAGGCGACTGAGAACTTAGCAAATTCATGGGTTTGAGAAACCTTGAAGTCGGCTAGCATGTGATACCATCTTTCAAGCAATGGTTTGTTTAATGTAATCCATTGATTAATAACACTATCTGCATCACAAGTATCTGTACAAGTACGTAATACTGCAGAACTTAATGCTCGTTGTTGCCAATCAAGTTCTTCTCTGAATGCCGCACGAGCAAGTGCTTGCCAATGGTTTGCTACAGGTTGAGCATTGATTTGTTCTAAGAACCAATGTAATTCAACTTTTGCACCGAGTTTGAAGTAAGTTTCTGATACCAGATCAACTGACTTATTCTCGATTTGAGCAATTTGTGCAATGTCTAACGCAGAGAATAATGTACTCATTTTAGCGACAATTAGTGCAACTGCTTCAGGGACATTTTCTTTTACTAGAGTAGTAATTTCAGCAGAAATCACTTTAACTTCAGCTTCAATCATATACTGGTCAACGTTAGCTTTAAGCTGTTCAAATACAGGCTTAAAGAATGCCACTGTTTGATCAATATCATGAGCACGATTGCGATGACGAATAAACCAACGACATGCTCGACGCATATTACGACGTAACTGATGTAGCATTTCACCCTGCACATGTGCCGGAATAACACCATTTAACTCAGTAATAGAAGCGGTTAACTCATCAAGACCAAAGATTTCTCGGGCCATAGTATAACTAATAGCCGCTTCAGCAACTGTTGCACCGGTCTCATCTTGCATACGTTGTACAAAATTAAAGCCCATATCATTAACCAATTCATTAGCTAATGATGTAGCAATAATTTCACCACGTAGAGGATGTGCGGTCATTTTATCAGCGTATTTTGCTTGTAACTTTTTAGGGAAATAAGCCACTAATAACTTACTTAAAAATGCATCTTCAGTGATTTCAGGTGTCACGAGCTGTTCTTTAAGTACCATTTTAGCGTAAGCAACTAATACCGATAACTCAGGACGAGTTAATGCACGGCCATTGGCTAAACGCTCGGCAAGATCGTCATCAGTTGGTAAGAACTCAAGTGCGCGGTCAAGTTTACCGTCTTTTTCAAGATACTGAATAAAACGAATTTGCTCTTTAAGCTGTGACACACCATGCACTTGGGTAACCGAAATCGTACGGGTTTGATCTTTACAATCTTTAATCACAATTTCACTGACTTCGTCAGTCATGTCTTCAAGTAAACGGTTACGCTGTTTAACGGTTAACTCACCTTCTGCCACTAACGTGTTTAAGAAGATTTTGATGTTAACTTCGTTATCTGAACAATCTACACCGCCAACGTTATCGACGAAGTCGGTATTCATACGGCCGCCATTAGCGCAGTATTCAATACGGCCTAATTGAGTGCAACCTAAGTTACCGCCTTCACCGATGATTTTTGCACGTACTTCTTTACCATTAACACGTAAGGTGTCGTTGGCACGGTCGCCTACTTCAGCATGCGATTCTTTGCTCGACTTAACGTAGGTACCAATACCACCATTCCAAATCAAGTCTACTGGCATTTTCAGTAGTTCTTTCATCAGTTCAGTTGGGTTCATGGTGTCTTTGTCAGTGTCCAACATTTTCTTGATTTCTGGTGTCAATTTAATTGACTTAGCAGAGCGTAAGAATATCCCGCCGCCTTTAGAAATCAGTTTAGCGTTATAGTCTTCCCAGCTTGAGCGTGGCAGTACAAATAAACGCTGACGCTCAGCATAGCTTTCTGCAATTTTGGGCGTAGGGTCAATAAAGATGTGCATATGGTTAAATGCAGCGACCAATTGAGTTTGCTCAGATAACAGCATACCGTTACCAAATACGTCACCAGCCATGTCGCCAATCGCAACACAACTAAATGGAGTCGTTTGGCAATCTACACCAATTTCACGGAAATGGCGTTTAACCGACTCCCATGCACCGCGTGCAGTAATACCCATTTTCTTGTGGTCATAACCGTTACTACCACCAGAAGCAAACGCATCGCCTAACCAGAAGTTATATTCAATCGCAATCGCATTAGCAATATCTGAGAATGTTGCCGTGCCTTTGTCAGCAGCAACAACCAAATATGGATCGTCTTCATCGTGACGTACAACATCTGCGGGTGGAACCACTTCACCATTAACAATGTTGTCTGAAATATCTAATAACGCACGGATAAAGATACGGTAACATTCTTGCCCTTCAGTGAATAATGCTTCGCGGCCACCTTCTGTCGGCAGTTGCTTACACACAAAACCACCTTTTGCGCCTACAGGCACAATCACGGTGTTTTTAACTTGTTGTGCTTTTACTAAACCGAGTACTTCGGTACGGAAGTCTTCACGACGATCAGACCAACGTAAACCACCACGGGCCACTTTACCACCGCGTAAATGCACACCTTCAACACGAGGCGAATACACGAAAATCTCAAACTTAGGCATCGGCTTAGGCATTTCTGGGATTAAGCTCGGTGCAAATTTAAACGAGATATAGTCTTTCGCTTTTCCGCCAATAGCAGTTTGATAGAAGTTAGTTCGTAATGTGGCGTTAATTAAATCTAAGTAACGACGAATAATACGGTCATCATCTAAGCTTGAAACGTCATCAAGTTGTATGTTCACCTGTTCAAGGAACTTACTTAAGGTGCGCGTTTTTAGTTTAGGGTTAAACTTACGGATGAACATTTTCACCAATAAGTCCGCTAATTTAGGATAACGGCTAAACGTTTCTTCGATGTACGACTGACTGAATGTTGCATCAATTTGACGCATATACTTAGCATAAGCACGCAAAATAGACACTTCACGACCACTGAGGCCTGTTGACAGTACCATGCGGTTAAAGCCGTCATCTTCTAACTTCTTCTGCCACACTTGCAATAAAGCCGTTTGGAAACGGTCTTGACTGTCGGCTAGATTCTCTGTGGCAGCGCCTTGCACTGTCATTAAGAAATCTAAAATCCAGAATGTCGCGCCATCATTGGTTTTCACTTCGTACGGACGTTCATTGATCACGCGTAAGCCAAAGTTTTCTAGCATTGGCAAAACATCAGACAAATGAATTGGCTCGTCTTTATGAAACAGTTTTAAGCGAACTTTATTGTCATTTAACGCCGACTCTTGTGGCTGATAGAACAACATGCCTAACTTGTGATCATCATCCAAAGCTTCTAAATGCTGCATATCAACCACAGCAGAACTTGGTAATACATCATCTTTATAGCTAGGTGGGAACGCATTTAAATAACGCTTTGTCAGTCCTGTTCCAGCTTGTTCACCAACGGCATTGTTTAATGCAGTGTGCAGTTTGTCATCCCACGAGCGAGCGGCTTCAATAAGATTTTTTTCAATGGCGGCCACATCAACATCCATATTGTTATTATCAACTTTGATAATATAGTGAGTGCGAGCCAGAGTAGACTCAGAAAAATACGTGGTGAATTCAACATCTTCATTACTTTGGAAATGTTGTGCCAAAATGCGTTGAGTGTCTTGGCGTAACTTTGTGTTGTAGCGGTCTTTAGACACATACACTAAACACGACAAGAAACGACCATAACCGTCTTTACGCACAAACAGCTTTAACTTATCGCGATCTTGCATTTCCAAAACACCATGAGCTATGTTTGATAGCTCAGGATCTTTAGCTTGAATTAGCTCATCACGAGGTAAGTTTTCAAGAATGTTCATCAACGCTTTATAATCATGCGAGCGCGGAGTTAGCCCAGAATTATCAAGAATGCGCTGAACCTTTTCGCCCAATAATGGAATTTCGCGTGGGCTACGGTTATAAAGATTTGAAGCATATAAACCAATGAAGCGATCTTCACCGATTACGTTGCCTTTTTTATCGAAACGTTTAACACCAATATAATCTACATAAGCCGGACGATGTACACGACTTTTAGCAGAGCTCTTGGTGAGAACAAGTAAGCTTTCATCTAATGCCTCTTTACGGGCTGAATCAGATAAACTTGAAAGTAATAAACCACGCTCACTGTGTGAGGTTTTTGAACGGTTCATTAGCCCTAAGCTAGATTCAATATTAGGAACAAGCTCAACATCACCTTCAACACGTTTTAAATCGTAATAACGATAGCCAAGCAAAGTGAAATGATGGTTGTTCAAGTAGTTTAAAAAATCAACTGACTCTTTCAATTCCGTTTTATCACCAGGGAATGGACGTGAAGGTAATTGCTTAATAGTCTCGGTTAATGTATCTGACATTAATTGCCAATCATTGACCGACGCTGAGACATCAGCAAGTACAGATTGAATTTCTTTTTCAATCGCTTTAATGTCAGCATCACTATTTTGTTTATCAATTTCGACCAAGAATACAGCAACATTATTGCTGTTATCAGTTGTGTCATTAACAAATGACACATCTGACACATTGTTGTTATTACCACGTACAACGGCTAATGGCGTATGTAACATCACATGGGCAGTGATGCCCATTCGATTTAACGCCATTGAGAGCGAGTCAACCAGGAAAGGCATATCAAGTTGGATAACCTCAATAATGCTGTGAGTTGACTGCCAGCCATGTTTTGCTTGGCTAGGATTAAATACACGGATGTGGGTTTGATCCTGGGCCGTTTTATTCAGCGCATTCCAAAGGCTCACTACAGCACCATATAAATCACTGTCATTACGAGCATTGAGATCGTCTTTTGACATATGGGCGTAGAGGCAATTGGCAAATTGCTCAACTTGTTTGGCTTGAGAATGAGGGATTTTTGTGTGAATTAAATTGACTACATTTTCCAGTAGTACTGAAGGCATTGCATCTTTCAAGGCCATGTTGCAGATTCCTTAAGCGTCTATGGCAGCGCTCTTATCATTATATGGATGCTTCGGCTTGTTGATTGTGTCGGTCCGAGTCATTTTGTGTGTAGCACGTAAATAACTGTTTTTCGTTTAACAAAAGAAACTCATATTTGAGATCTTGTGCAAAGTTTATTACTAAATTGCTGCTATATCGAGGAAAATTTTAGTGGTACATCCTCTATAAATCCAGTCGGCAGCATAGATTAGCGTTTAAAATGACATTTAAGTCGTTTGCATAGAGTAACTATGCAAAATAAAAAAGGGAGCTAAGCTCCCTTTTTTATTTAATCACATGTTTTAGTTACTTTTTTCGCCAAAACATCGCTGAAAGTGCGGGTAGAATAATAATTGCTCCCAACATATTCACTAAAAACATAAATGTCAGCAAAATCCCCATATCCATTTGGAATTTAAGGTCTGAGAAGAACCAAGTGCTCACTCCAATGGCTAACGTTAGGCCGGTAAAGATAACCGCACTACCACGTTCAACGAGTGCTTCGAAATACGCTTGTTGCACCGGCATGCCATTACTGAGTTTATTGGACATCGTCGACAAGATATAAATCCCGTAATCAACGCCAATACCCACACCTAATGCAATCACCGGTAAGGTACTCACCGCTAAACCAATATCAAGCAAGGTCATTAATGCTTGCGCTAATGTTGATACCACATAAAGTGGAATAATTACCGCTATCGTCGCTTTGAGTGACTTAAAGCTAATTAAACACAGTACAAACACAGCGCCATATACATATAGCATCATTGGTAGCTGAGCTTCGCTCACGGCTTCATTTGTGGCGGCCATGACACCAACAGGACCTGATGCTAGCTTAAATTGCAAAGTGTCAGAGTTAAGTTGTGCGGCAACCGCTTTAACTTTGTCTACAACCACCTCGATGGTTTCAGCTTTGTGATCTTTTAAGAACAAGTACACAGGCATAACCGAGCAATTACTATTGAGCAAACCAGATGTTGTCGGTACTTGGCCAACGGCTTGGACTAAACTCGCGGTGGTACGCGGTAAAATCTCCCACTTAGGGTTACCTTCGTTAAATCCTGCATTCACTTTCTTAGCAATAGATGCCAAGCTTGCCGTTGACTCTACCCCAGGTGTATTTGCCATCATCCATTCGAACTGATCTATCTGAGATAACAATGAATGATAAGTACAGGCTTCTGGTGTAGCTTCTACAATCACAGACATTACATCAGTTGTAATTGAAAAATGTTTAGTGATAAAGAAAGTGTCTTGGTTATAACGAGAGTCTTGATGCAGTGCAGGCGCCCCGCCCTGTAAATCACCAATTTGCATTTTGGACGCTTGTTGAAAACCAACCGCGTAAAGTATCGCAGTCGAAATCAATACGACAATGGCATATTTAGGGGTCGCAAATTTAGACAAACCACGCCAAATATTTTCAATTTTTTGACGTTTTTCAGGACTGTCTTGCTTACTCGGTAATTCAAAATATGAAATCACCAATGGTAGTAAAATCAGATTGGTTAAAATAATAACCGCGACACCTAACGATGCAGAAATAGCCAACTCACGAATAATACCAATATCAATTGACAGTAAGGTTAAAAAACCAACCGTATCAGATAATAATGCAACACCACCGGGCACTAATAAGCTACGAAATGCGGACGCTGCAGCGGCTTTAGTTGTTTGGCCATCAAGCACACGACGACGTACAGCATTGATCATCTGTACCCCGTGACTAACACCAATAGCAAACACTAAAAACGGCACTAAAATCGACATTGGGTCCAAACCAAAGCCAACCACGGTTAATAATCCTAATTGCCAAAATACTGCAACCAAACTACACACTAGTGGCAAGACGGTTAGCACTATCGATTTTGAAAATAGGTATACCATTACAGCAGTAATCGCAATGGCGATTAAAAAGAACAGCAGTACGCCTTTAGCGCCCTCAGCAACATCCCCAGCCATTTTTGCAAAACCGATAATATGAATTTTGATCTTATCGTTTTCAAACTTGCCACGAAGCTCTTGCTCTAATTGATTTGCAAACGCAATAGTATCAATAGCCTCACCCGTTTGAGGGTCAAACTCCATTAACTGCGCAGACACCATGGCAGAGGTGTAATCATTACCGATAAGTCGGCCTACAATGCCAGCTTTTTCAATGTTATCACGAACGATTTTAAGACCGTAATCATCATTACTAAAATCAGCGGGGATCACCGGACCACCGGCAAAGCCGTCTTCTACGACTTCGGTAAAACGAGTTGAAGGTGAGAATAACGACTTAACCTGAGAACGTTCTACACCCGGAATAAAAAATAATTGATCGTGCACATTTTTCAGCGCATCAAAAAATACCGGGTTAAATATATTGCCACTGGTATCTTCTACCGCCACCATAATACTGTTAGCACCACCAAAATCTTTTTGATGTTTGGTATACGTTTGCATGTACGAATGATTGAGTGGGATATTTTTACTAAAAGCAGCATCCATTTTTAATTGGCTGGCTTGATACCCTAAGAAAAAAGTAATAAAAATAAACGAAATGATGACCCATTTTCGATTGCGGAATAAATGAGATTCAAATCCATTGACCAGTTTTTCTAACATCTTTTCGGCCCTATTATTGTTGTTTTAATTGTCCAGTTTAACCAAAAGGTTAATCAAGCTGGAACAGTCCCTTAGAACCGGCAAACCATAACTGGCCTTTACTGTCTTTAGCAATTGCCACTATATTTTCACCTTGGCGTCTGGCAACAATTGTTGCTTTATCATCATCTACTGACAACACAATCCCAGCATTTCCCACCAGGTATAGGTCATTACTAGCGGTAATAAGTGCGCTATTAATTGATGATTGGACAGGTAAATTAACTTCTTGCCATGCGGATAGCGTTAAGTCTGACTTAAACACATGACCACGTAAGCCCATGACATAAACATCTTCGCCAACTTCAATGGCATTAAACATTGAACCATCATAATCAAAGTTAGTTTTCGAAAATGTTTGGCCGTTATCACTCGATACCGCGACCAAGCCAAGCTCACCCACAAGCAACAATCGTTTATCTTTCAGGCGAATTAAACGGTTGAAATGGGGTAATAATGAAGCTCGCTCAGATAAATACAATGCTTCATCTTCTGCTTTAAGTTCATTTAAATAGGCAATATCTTCTTCAAATAATAATTCTTGATGAAATTCTTGTTGCCATGTTTTACCGCCATCAGCGGTGCGATAAAATAATCCATAAGCGCCCACCGCAATACCATCAACGGGACTATAAAAACGAATATCTAGAAAAGGTTTCTCTATTTCAGCAGATTGCATCTGCACCGACCACGTTAATCCACCATCTTGAGTGTGGATGATGGTGGCATCATGGCCGACAGCCCAACCTTGTTTGTCGTCGAAAAAAAACACTTTGGTTAATTGAGACAATACAGGGGTCGCGACTTGGTGCCATTGATTATTGTCCAAAAGCAACACATTACCGCGTTGGCCTACCGCGACAAGTTTGTCACCAGCATTAGCAATATCAAGCAATAAAGAGGATTGAGCTAGGGGTTGAATCTGAACAGAGAGTGGATCGAGTTGAGCATCTACTGAAGTAGTATATAAACATGCACTAATCCCAATCGCCACTGCACTGCGAAGCATGCTAAACGTCATACAAACTTCCTTTACAATTTATAGGGGCGCAACCGCGCCCCATTTTATTTATGGCTTGTTAACGAATACCGGCACGTCTTAGGGCGTCTGGGGTAAAGTTAGCTTCAGAAAGCGATGCATCAAAATTATACATGCGACCTTCGTTGTCTAGACCCATTGCTAAATAACGGCGAGATTGAAGATCGTGGAACACTTCTAAGGTACTCCAAAGCGCAGGCACTTCATAATAGTTGATAAGATGAGCGACACCAACACGATAAAGCTCATCGCGATTATCATATATATCAGTTACTGCAACTTGCCATGAATCTTCATCAATATAAAACACACGAGTTTTATATGTATGACGCATGCCTTCTTTTAACGTCGCTTTGACTTCCCATACGCGATGTTTTTCATAACGTGGATATTCAGGGTTAATATGGCCAGGTTTTAAAATTTGGTCATATTTCAACGCATCTGAATGTAAACGATAATCATTGTATGGAATGTAAATCTCTTTCTTACCGACTAATTCCCAGTTATAACGCATTGGAGAGCCGTTAAACATATCGAAATCATCTGTTGTTCTTAACCCATCAGACACAGTACCAGGTGTATCAAAAGCTACGTTAGGCGCTTTACGAACTCGGCGTTGTCCAGTGTTATAAGTCCAAGCTTGGCGTGGAAGAGCCTCTTGATCCATGGTTTCTTTTACAAGTAATGCTGTACCAGCAAGTCGTGCTGGTTGAGTCACAACTTGTTTAAAGTAAAACAATGTATTTGTTTCTTTAAGTTTCTCTAATGTCACCTCTGGACGAGAATATTCAAAACGAATTTCCTCAGCGTTTTCAACCAAAGTGTAAGAACCATTAGACATCGGCGCAGCTTGGCTACGATAGGTTTCTACATCAACACCACGATAACGTAAAATATGATTCCAAATCACTTCTAAACCGTTAGCAGGGATTGGAAATGGCACACCAATGGTCGCCCCAGTAATACCGTTACCTTGTGAAACTAACTCAGCTCTAACGGCATTGGCTTTAGTCGCATCATAAACATATTGAGGTACGGCTGCAGTACGGCGACTTTCATAGACATTCATTTTGTAAGTATCTGGATATACTTCAAATAATTGTTTCTGACCCGGGGTTAAAAACTCAGCATACTGGGCTTTATTTTCATTAGTGATCGTAAATAGCACTTTGTCAGTTGGGAAAGGATCTGGATGATGCATACCCTTAGTGTAACCCGCTATAGGTTTGCTAATACCACCACTCCAAACAGGAATTGAACCATCGGCATTAGCCGCTTTTTCTGCACCCATAGGGGTTAATGTTGTACCCAATTTGTCTGCATCAGCTTGTGATACTTTCGCCAGCGCAGCAGGTGCACTTAGTGCTAGCATCACTGCTGCCGATAATATCGTCAGTTTCTTCATTATAATTATCCTTCTAAATCGAATACTTGACGTTGAAAGAGATGTAATCTCTGTCTGTCATCGCATTTGTTGTTCCTACGCCACCAAAGAAGCTGTTGTAAGAAATATCTGCGCCCCAACGACTTTGATAATCAAAGTTCACACCCAAAGCGACAGATTTTCTGCCTTCGGTGAATAAGAACATTGGATCCGGTGTAATGCCATCAACGTCATGAGAGAAAATCACTCTTGGGTACATGTTCACACCAGCAAACACATTGTTAAAGTCAGCTTTCGCCACTAAACGATAACCCCACGCAAAATCTGTTGGGAATGGATTGGTTTCAGGACCATTATGTAATGCGGCAATAATGCCAGTCATTTCTGGGTTACCACCAGAACGAGCTGTTCCTGGACCGTTTAGACGTAATTCGTCAAAACCAGGCATATCATGGATCCACACACCACCGACTTCAGCAAGCATGGTTAGATTATCTAAACCTAATGTCGGGCCGAATAAGTGGGTAAAGGTTACCTGTGCTTGGGTCGTATCGGTAAGTATATACCCCTCAGCGTTTGAGCCAGGCTCCACATTATCCATTTGTGAAATACCATCTAAATCAGGACGAAGACCGGCATTAGCTAGCTGCTGAGGCATCGCTAAGAAAAGTAATTCAACGTCGTCAATTTGCAATGGCTCATCAACACGATGAGAAATTTCACCGGCAACAGAAGTGTCGCCTACCAAAGTGTTAAAACTAAAACCATACAACTGGATATCTTCAGGATATACAATTTGCGATTTGGTAAAGGTTTCCATACTTAACAAAAGTTCGCGGTCAATGTTCCCACCACTTTGTGCTAAACGGCCATAATCACGACCAATAGCTTCTGCAGTAAAGTTAGAGGCAGTACCACTAATAATTGGACGACGACTGTGGTAATTCATGTAATAAAAACCAAACTCAGTTTCGCCCAGTTCTGGAGAGTAATAGCCTAATTTAACCCCAAATTGGCCATCATCACTAGGATCTGCAGCATCTTGAACCAAAGCAACCTTAGTTGAATAAGCAGTCATGTAAGCGGCATATGCTGAGTTAAACCCAGTAGCGGCTGCAGCTTCATATAAACGTGAATATTCTGAAATAAGGAAATCTTGGTTGATATCTGGATTGGAGTTGAAACCCAATTGTGCATTTTGGTTATAGCCACCATATCCAGCAAAATCATTGGTTGCAAAGTTTGACCCCGGTGTAGGG
Organism: Shewanella sp. S1-58-MNA-CIBAN-0166; assembly: GCF_040310085.1. Classification (NCBI taxonomy): domain Bacteria; kingdom Pseudomonadati; phylum Pseudomonadota; class Gammaproteobacteria; order Alteromonadales; family Shewanellaceae; genus Shewanella; species Shewanella sp. S1-58-MNA-CIBAN-0166. The sequence goes on from NZ_JBEOPN010000007.1 coordinate 31,009, forward strand.
ATCCAAATTGGCTGCCAATCATACTGATAGAATGCTTCTAGGTTTAAGTTTTCAGATAAACCTAACGATGCCCAAACCATGCCTTGTGGACGGAATGCTTCTTTGAGCTCCGCACCTGGTGCATTAAGAATATTTAAGTCTACAGCATTGATTTCAGCAATACCGTGAGAAATCAAGGTGCTTTCGCCCCATGAAACGACTTGGTTACCGACACGAACACTTAATGGGTTAGCGCCGTCATTTAAATCCCAGTTACCGTAAACAAATGCATCTAGTAAGCGAATATCTTTACATTGCACTTCTGACGCTTTGCTATCTTCACAAGGATCAAATTCTTTTCCGGTTAATGGATCGTTAAAGCCATAATCACCATCATTTAATTTGCGATCGTAAAAATACATACCGCGTAAAAAGATACCGTAGTTTTCATACTTTAATGATAATTCGTGGAGACCTTTAACAATCTCAGACGTGGTATCACCTTGTGCATACAACAAATTACTTAAGTCATTGTTGCTTGAATAAGAACCAGGCTGAGTCCAAATTTCTGTTGAGGTATATTTGGTTGATCCAAACGCACCACCAAATGCCGAATAACCAGACCAATCGAATTGTGGTTGGTTTACCTTTCCGATTTGATTATTCCAATCGCGGTCTGACACACGCCAACTCGCACCTGCAGTCCAAGTTGAATCAAATGTACCTCGTACATCACCCCAATCAAAAGAAACGGCTGAGGCTGAAGTGCTCATCCCCAAACATAATGCCGACACCACCCCCAAAGCGAGAGCCGACTTGTTAAATCTTTTTTTAACAATATTCATTTTAGTTCATCTCCGTAACCTGTTGGATTAGTTGTTATAGGAATTTAACCAACATCTTGTTAGCCCACAGGCAACACCATTGTTACAGCATTTAACTATATTGAGCAAGGTCAAAAAAAAGAAAATGTTTAAGAAAATTAACGATGTCGGGGTAAAAACGACAAAATAAAACCAGCCTATATTTGAATTAACACAGACGATATAATTACAGTCATTTAACCATTAACGAAAAAAGTTTATTTTCATAGACTTATATATATTAACGGGGTGCTACTTCACACACCACTAATCAATCAAACGTTTGAAGTAAATACTCTATAATTTATTAAGTGATTTGAAATTCCCATCTTGGTTAAGGACTAATTTGAACTGTCCTTGAATACCTTGAGGGGTTAAATAAGGTCTAAAATACTTACCATTGATATGCAACACACGACCGTGGTGATCTCTTACTTGCACTTTCTCTGCAAGTCCTTGGTAATATGGTAGAAATGCTTCATAACTTACGTTAAGAGAAAATAATAACTCCATAATTTACTCCATAAAAAGGAGAGCAAGCTCTCCTTTTTAACATACTAAACAGTCTAACTATTCATACTAGATGAATAGTCGTTGACGCTATTATTCGGCCAATGATTTAGTGACTTTTTCATATAAATCTTTCGATAAATCCGGTAAAGCTTTTAACTCTGCTAAACACTGTTTCATTAATTGCTGACGATGTTGATCGAATTTGGCAAACTGAATTAATGGTGTGATCATTCGCGATGCGACTTGTGGATTCGACTTATTCAATTTGACTAAAATTTTAGTCAAATAACGGTAGCCTTCGCCATCAGCACGATGAAATTGATAAGTGTTTGCGGCGGCAAAAGCCCCAATCAATGAACGTACTCGGTTCGGGTTAGAAAAACTAAAACTGCTGTGTTTTGTCAGCGTTTTAATTTGATCTAGCACTTCATCGCTATTCACTAACGCTTGTAATGTCAGCCATTTATCCATCACTAATGGCGTTGATTCCCACGTAGACTCAAAGTCACTTAATAACATAGGTAAACAGGCTAGTTTGGCTGTAGCTGCCGCTTTCAAAGCCCCTAAGCTATCAGTCATATTTTTAGCTGAATAATATTGCTTTTCAACTAACGATTCATGAGTATCGGTCACTTGACATAACAATGACAAGGCAATGTTTTTAAATGCACGAGCACCAGCGTTATCTAAAAGTATCAGCTCTCGATAACGTACCAATAATTCATCTTCACAAGCTGATGCAAGTTCTTCAACAACAAACTCTCTGGCTTTGGCCAAAGCATCTAAATCAACACTATCTACCTGCTCAATTAATGCAGAAGCAGTAGGAATAGACAAAATTTCAGCCACTAAAGCTTGGTCTATATTCGCATCTAAAATGACGCCTCTAAATGCTTCAACAACACGAGTATCAACCATCATGACTTGCTGCTTTTGCAACTGAGCAACGTTATTCCAAATGGCTTGGCTCACTAACTGCACAGATGCTTCCCAACGCGCCACTTCGCTAGAAGCATGGCGCATAAGATGCACAAGTTGATCAATGCTAAAATCGTAAACCAATTTAACAGGTGCTGAAAAATCTTGTAGTAAAGATGCTATAGGTGCGCTTTCTAGTCCATCAAACACAAAGGTTTGGTTGGCCTTAGTCACATCTAGCACTTTATTGACTATTGATTGCCCTACACTATCCAACAGCTCAACACTGAACGGAATATGCAAGGTTTGGCCCTTCACACCTTGCGACATCACTTGTTGAGTAACGGTTAAATGGTACTCACCTTTATCCGCATCAAAACGGTCTTTTACCGTCACAACGGGTGTACCAGCTTGGCTATACCAACGACGGAATAAGGTTAAATCTTTACCGCTAGCATCTTGCATAGCATTAACAAAGTCATCGCAGGTTACCGCTTGGCCATCATGACGCTCAAAATAGCACTTCATTCCAGCTTGAAAGCCTTCTTCGCCTAGAATGGTGTGCATCATGCGGATAACTTCAGCGCCTTTATTATATACCGTCACAGTGTAGAAATTATTCATTTCAATTACACTTTCAGGCCGAATAGGATGTGACATTGGACCGGTATCTTCAGCAAACTGTTGATTTTTCATCACTCGAATAGCATGAATTCGGTTAACTGCGCGCGACCCAACATCGGAACTAAATTCTTGATCACGAAATACCGTTAAGCCTTCTTTTAAACTTAACTGAAACCAATCACGACACGTGACTCGGTTACCTGTCCAGTTATGGAAGTACTCATGGCCTACAACCGACTCAATACCATGATAATCTTCATCTGTTGCACTGGCTTTATCAGCGAGCACGTATTTGGTATTAAAGACATTCAAGCCTTTATTTTCCATCGCACCCATATTGAAAAAATCAACTGCAACAATCATATAAATATCAAGATCATATTCAAGACCGAAACGAGTTTCATCCCATTTCATTGATTTCTTCAATGATGCCATAGCGTGATCAGCTTTATGTAAGTTGCCTTTATCAACAAAAACTTGCAGTTTGACTTCACGACCAGTTTGAGTCGTAAAACTGTCATTAAGTAAATCAAAGTCTCCAGCGACCAAGGCAAATAAGTAACTTGGTTTAGGGAATGGATCATGCCATTTGACAAAATGACGACCAGAACGAGGCATCTCCCCTTTATCAATTAAATTGCCGTTACTTAACAAAAATGGAAATGCCTGTTTATCGGCTTCAACGCGCACGGTATAAATAGCCAGAACATCGGGTCTATCTAAGAAATAGGTGATCCGGCGAAATCCTTCTGCTTCACATTGGGTACAATAAGCACCGTCTGACATGTAAAGCCCTTCAAGACTCGAATTTGCCTCAGGGTCAAGCAAAGTGACCACTTCTAATTCAAACTCATTTTGGTCCGTACTAATTATTAATTGGTTGTCGTGTTGACGATAGTTAGCTGCTACACCATTAAGTTTCACTGTACTTAGCGAAAGTTGTTCGCCATCAAGCACTAAATCATGCTGATGCTCACCATTACGGATCACCTTACTGATGGCTGTCACTTTAGTGTTTTTGCCATCCAAAATAACGTTCAAATCAACATGGGTAATGGTGAATGAAGGCTTGGTATAATCTTTTAGGTGTTTTTCTTGCGCTTGGTTCATACATGTTCCTCTTGAACGGTACTAATGCCAATATGATTAAATGGGCGTGGTCTTTATCGAATTGGTACTGTTTTTAGTGATTGTGATTAAGAAAAAACGCGCCTAAGCGCGTTTTTTAACAGTAATAAAAAATTACTTTGAGTTAGTTTTAGCTATTTTTTCTACGTCAGCCATATCGAGGGTGATATAAGCCGTTTCATCTAAAAAGGGATCAGGTAACTTGCTATCATCTGTTTTTTCAATATCGTCTAAAGACTTCACGGCAGCCAAACCTTGATGGATTCGACGTGCGTTTGCTCGGTCTAAAGCACGCTTATCATCGTCTTCACGAGAAGCAATTCGTTCACTCTCAACAAGTGATATTGTTTTGTCTTTATGATGTTTTTTAAACTCAGTAATGTCTTGGTATATATAACTGAACTCTACATCTTTGCTGATACGCTCTTTATGTTTAACATCAAGATTGTTGATCAGCATAGGGTTGATATTCCCTAAAGTAGAGTACTGAGCAACGGGAACCTTATCCCATGGCAGAGCATTCTCTTCCTCTGACTCGCCGTATTCGCCAGCCTCTAAAGCACTTGGAAAACGGACATCAGGCGTAACGCCTTTTAATTGAGTGCTGCCACCATTAATACGGTAAAATTTAGCGATAGTATATTGTACGTGACCAATTGGCTTTTCATACATGTCATAAATACGACCCAAGCTTTTATGTTGCTGAACAGTCCCTTTACCAAAGGTAGACTCACCGACGATAAGTGCACGGTCATAATCTTGTAAAGCCGCAGCAAAAATCTCTGAAGCCGATGCACTATAACGATCAACCATCACCGCCAATGGGCCATTATATGCACTGGCGCCATCATTATCACGATTTTGATTAATGCCACCATTAGCATCACGGATTTGAACAACTGGGCCCATGTCAATAAACAGGCCTGTGAGTAATGTCGCTTCGGTTAATGCTCCACCGCCATTACCACGGAGGTCAATAATAATCCCTTCAACATTGTCTTTTTCAAGTTTAGTGATTTCTTTAGCCACATCTTGTGACAAATTCATATAAAATCCAGGGATTTGAATCACCCCGACTTTACGATTGGCATACTGGCCTTCTTTAGGCTCAACCACTTTTGAGGTCGCGGCACGGTCTTCTAAACGAATTTTATCTCGGGTAATGACCACTTCAAAAGGTTTAGCATTAGCCCCGCCTTTATTCGGTAAAATCTGTAATACGACTTCACTTCCTTTTGGCCCTTTGATCAAATCAACAACATCATCTAAACGCCAACCTATGACATCAACAATGTCACCGGTTTTTTGACCAACACCAACAATTTTATCTTCTGGTGATAATTTCTCGCTATTGGCAGCAGGCCCTCCGGCCACTAAACTTTTGATGACGGTGTAGTCATCATCCATTTGCAACACGGCCCCAATACCCTCAAGACTTAAATTCATTTCCATTTGGAAACGTTCTGCATTACGAGGTGATAAATAACTTGTATGAGGTTCAACACTACGAGCAAACGCATTCATGACTGTTTGAAACACGTCTTCGCTTTGTGTTTGGCTTAAACGCTTAATGGCATTGTTGTAACGCTTCTCGAGCACTTCAACAATTTCAGGCCACTTTTTACCGGTTAATTTAAGATTTAACGCGTCATATTTAACGCGCTGACGCCAAAGTTCATTCACTTCGGCTTCATCTTTTGGCCATTGCGCATCTTTGCGATCAAATTCATACGCATCGCCAGCTTGAGTAAAATCGAACTCTTTATCAAGCAAAGACAACGCATAAGCAAAACGCTCATAACGACGTTTCTGTACTAGGTCGTACATGGTAAATGCAGGGCTAATATCGCCTGATTCAACCATGTTATCAAACTGGTTTTGATATTGACTAAAGCTCGCAATGTCTGCCGCAGTCAGCACATTACGACGATAATCAAGTTGCTCAAGAAAACGGGTATATATTTGCTCAGAGAATGCATCGTCAAGTACAAAACGATGATAATGCGAGCGAGTAAACAAAGTTGTTACTCGCTTGCTAGCCACTTTATGTTGTGGCTCTTGTGCTAGTTTAGGTAACTCGCTGATTTGAATCGTTGGTGAAATTGCCCATGCCGAAAAGCCGACAAATAAACTGGCAATTGACGCGGCCAAGGTAAGTTTTCGCATCAACAAGTACTCCTTAAATTTCTATAATAGTATGTGCTCAGCACGTACTTTGATGGATAAGCCAGAATCTAATTGAACAAGCACATCCTCTTTATTAATATCAGTCACAACACCAGGAACAGGTGTGGCACCTAATTTAACATTAACGCGTTGTTTTTGTTTTAAATCTTCTAGCTTAGCCGGCACAAGTTTAATCACTGGAGCCGCTACCGGTGCAGGACGTTCCTTTTTAACGGCAGGAGCACGTTTAGGTGCCACTTTCTTTGCCGGCTTTTTAGGCGCTAACGCTTGACGTTTTGCTTTAGCTTTATCTTGGCTTTCTTTAAGCGTCAAAATAGCATGGTCAATGTGCTCTTGTTCTAATTCAGCACATTCATTACCGTCAAGATCTATACGTTTAGCACCTGCTTTAACGCCTTTCAAATAGCGCCAGCTGCTTGTGTAACGACGAAGCGCTACACGTAATTGTGTTTTACTGACTTTAGAATCATCAGCTAACCGTTCAGCCAAATCTTGAAACAAACCAATTTTTAATGGCTTCGTTTCACCTTCTGCAATAAAGCATAAAGGAAAGGTTTCATATAAATACGCTAAAATTGCGTTGGTGTCGGTCAACTTGTCTGTTGATTCCATTTTTACTTCCACGTTAATAAAGGGACTGATTATGCGGCATACAATTTGCCTTGCAGTCGTTCATCTTTCGTTAAACCTTACTGTTAAGGCTTAACGTACAAAATATCACTATCCGCCAGTTTGCTAAAGTCATTGAAACAAACCTTAACAATTTAACCAAACTTACTCTCAGCTTAATCATCGCTCATCAGTAAATCCAGCACAAATGCGTATAGCGGCATATTATAAAGCCCGCGACAGCGAATGCGACCATGATTTAATCTAATTTGTTCGCTATTTAACCAAATAGGCAAGTTTCGAAACTTTTTACCATGTTTTCTAAACCAATTTGATCATCTTGATCGAATCGATTCAGTAATGGGCTGTCAATATCTAACACTGCTACAACCTCATTACCCTGCCTAACAGGGATCACGATTTCTGAATTACTGGCAGAATCGCATGCAATGTGGCCATCAAATTGATGAACGTCGGCAACTCGTTGGGTTTTATTTTCTGCTGCGGCAGTGCCACAAACACCTTTGCCGATATTGATACGGGTACAAGCCACTTTACCTTGGAATGGTCCAAGGACTAATTGTTCACCACGCTTAATATAAAAACCTGCCCAATTTAGGTCTTCTAGGTTGTCATTTAGCAACGCTGAAAAATTTGCCATAGCAGCAATCAAATCATCTTCGCCTTCAAGTAAAGCTTGTGCTTGACGATTTAATGTTTGGTAAAATTCGGTTTTCATGTCCATTCCTTAAGCTGACACTCAATCGAAGAATGAGTGATGAATACGACTATTCTGCAGATGTAGTTTTAGCCGTAGTCTTTTTAGTTTTCGCTGTAGGAGCGTTTTTAACCTGTACGATGCCTTTTAGCAAGTTAGAAAGCTCATCTTTATTGTTTGCTAGATAAAATGCCAGCTGTTCGCATTTATTTTCATCAAGTCCGAGGTCTGCCTTAATAAGAAATGGCACTAGGTTATCGGAAATATCGAGCATCTTATCGTAGGCATCAGCCTCTTTCTTCGATATAAATGTCATCTTTTCCACCCCTTCTCTGACCACGACAAATTGGGTTATCACTGCCATGATGTAATCCTCACTGTTTTTATATACAGTGCATAGAATCTCACATAGTTAACTTATGATGCAAGTGTTCTGATTATTCTGATATTATCAAGCACAAGAAAATCGAGATTATTTAACAATTAACTCATTTTTCTGCCAATATAAGGCCAAGCAGAGAGGTTTGACTCTTCGCTACCCAATAATGTGTTTTACTATGGATTAGATTAATTCTTCATGCATGAATTTGATGATCATGATTCTATAATTTTATGCCAATCATGTGATTTGGCAGTGAGAAAACGAGCTTTGCCTTCAAGTGCCCGTGCGCTTTGTCCGCGTTGCCACACGGCGCTCTATGATTCACCTTATTGCTCCATTAATGGCATGCTAGCGTTATGCGTTGCGGCGTTAATTATTTTTATTCCTGCTAATTTATTGCCAGTACTCGAAATCCACTTCCTTGGCAGTGTACGAACCACTACGGTGCTGCAAGCTGCTGTGACGGTTTGGGCCGAAGGATATTGGGTTGTAGGCCTAGCGGTAATGGTTGCTGCAGTTATCGCGCCTGGGTTATTGATTTTGTCAATTATGGCTCAAGTTGTAATTGTAAAATTAAAACTGCACAACTCATTTTGGCAAAGAACCTACACTACATTGTTAAAAAATCATGGTTTGATATCACAAATGACCATGTTAGAAATTTATGTCATCAGTTTTCTCGTGTCGGCCTTTCAGTTATCAGACTTTTCCGATGTGTATTTTGGTATGGGAACATTCAGTTTTACAATGTTGTTTATCATCATCTTATTTTTACAACGTGAATATAATCTAGAACACATGTGGAGTTATGTAGATGCCTAGTACTCCAATTACACCATCCAATGAACATATAGTGGACAGCCCTAAGCAAACTGCGAATACCGATAACGAGCCGAAAACTGAGGTTTTACCTCATATTCAGGGCAAGAAAATGGGCTTATGTTTATGCCCTGTTTGTCGCAAACTTAACGTCACAAGTAACAGTCATTGTCGACGTTGTTTTAGTCAATTAAGTAGCCGTAGTTATGCCAGCATCCAACAAAGTTGGGCTTTATTAGTTACCGCGACAATTTTACTTGTTGTCGCCAATATTTACCCTATTACCTTGTTAACTAATCGCGGAGTGGTCACCAATGACACCATTTTTAGTGGCATTAGTCATTTAGTCAAAACCGGTATGTTTCCGATTGCTATCATTGTTTTCACTGCCAGTATTTTAGTACCTTGGCTTAAAATTATTGGCTTAGCGACTTACTTGACGGCTATTAGTTTTAACTTACCAATATCAAAAAGAAAATTAATGGTTGGGTTTCACATTATTGAATGGATCGGCCGCTGGTCAATGCTCGATTTATTCGTTATTTCATTAACAGTTGCCTTAGTTAATATGGGGCAATTATTAGACGCAAAACCTGCACCTGCCGCGACAGCATTTGCGTTAGTTATCTTACTAACGCAAGTCGCAGCAAAAGTGTTAGATACTCGATTACTTTGGGACCGCTTGGAAAACACTGATGACACAAATTGAATCGCCTAAAATTGTGAAGAAAAAGTTATTCTCGCCAATATGGTTATTACCGGTTGTTGCTTTGATATTAGGTGCCTGGTTAGGGGTCAAAAGCATTAAAGAATCCGGCATTGAAATATTAATACATTTCCCTAGTGCTACGGGTATTGATATCGGCAAAACGTTGGTCAAATACCAAGGGTTGACGGTAGGTAAAGTCACTGACATTGGTATTGACGATGATCTAAAAGGGGTAAACGTTAAAGTTATTATGGATTACCGTGCCGACCCTTTCCTCAATAAAAACACCCTTTTTTGGTTAGTAAAACCTAAAGCAAGTATTACCGGAGTTGAAGGGCTCGATACGTTATTTTCTGGTAATTATATTGCCCTTCAACCTGGTGATGGTCGCTCTGCAACCGTATTTGAAGCACAACGTGAAGCGCCTGCAATACTCCCCGGCAGTGAAGGACTCATGATCGAACTAAAATCCCCTAAACTGGGTTCGATTGATGTTGGCTCGCCTGTATTTTACCGTCAAGCACCTGTCGGAAGCATTGTCAGTTATCGCCTCGACGGAAATAAACAAATAATTATCAGCGCATTTGTTCAAGAACAATATGCCCATTTAGTCAATAAAGACTCCCATTTTTGGAATGTATCGGGCTTGAAAATCGATGCTTCTTTAGCGGGGATAAAAGTCAGCACTGAAAGTATCGCGTCTATTTTGGCCGGCGGCATCAGCTTTGATACCGGCAGCTACACTGAAAAGGCCCAAAATGGTGATGTTTACAACCTATATGAGGATGAGCTTACCGCTATTGGAGGTGTTCATTTTGATTTAACTGCATCTAGCAGTGAAGATGTTAATGAAGGCACCGCCATCACCTACCGCGGTATCGTTATTGGTGAAATAGAAAAAGTAACCTTAACCGACACTGGAGTGAAGCTTATTGCTCGGGTTGAACATCATTACAAAGCATTAATTACCAGTGATAGCCAATTTTGGATAAGTGGGGCTGAGTTATCATTAAAAGGTGTCAAAAACGTCAGTAGACTGGTTACTGGCAGTGTTATTAATGTCTTACCAGGCACTCAAATAACCGAAGAGGCGATGCAATTTGAATTGGCATCACATGCTCCCGATTTGCTCAGTCAAGACAAACTTAAATTGACGGTAGTTGCCACGACTCACACAGGTGTCAGTAATGGCGCGCAAGTGCGATATAAACAATTGCCTATTGGGCAGATAACCAGTATTGGTTTAAGTAAAGACTTTTCAACTGTTGAATATAACATTGAAATTCAACCAGAGTTTAAGAGTTTGCTGACTAAGGGAAGCTTCTTTGTTCCTGAAAGTGCCATAGCCATTAATGCTTCACTAGAGGGCGTTAATGTTAAAACTCGCGACCTCACTACGATGTTGGAAGGCGCTATTAGCTTAATTCCGGGTAACAGCGAAATGCTGCTTTCGGCTAATAGTACTTTAACACTGCACGAATCAATTGAATCGGCCCAAACGCTTTACGCTCAACAACAGCTGACACCCTTTACTTTAACTAGTATTGATGGTGCCGACTTAGCTGAAGGCTCGCCAATTTATTACAAAAAAATGCAAATAGGCTCAGTGAATAAAGTCAATTGGTTAGCTAAAACGGATAAATTTAATATCGATATCAATATCGACAATAAATTTGTTCCGTTAATTAAGCCCACTACGGTTTTTTGGCGTAATGACGCTGTAGCCATCAATGCCAGTTTAGCCGGTGTCGATATCAATGTTGCACCATTGAAAGGTGCAATAAATGGCAGTATTACCCTTGGACATATAGACGACAGAGTTGATACTGAAAATAATCAACCTAATCTACGATTATATGATAACAAGTCACTCGCACTCATGCAGGCTAAAGTCATCAACCTCACTCTGCCTGTGAGTACTAAAGTGTCAGAAAAAGCGGCTATTCGCTATCAAGGGCATAAAATTGGTGAAGTGTCACAGGTTAAACTAAATCAAGATTTAAACACTCAGAATGCACAAGCTTATATCTATGGCCATTACGTAAACCATTTTAGTGCCAGTGACACTGAATTTTTTATCGTCGATGCACAAATTTCTTTAGCGGGTATTAATGCCCCAGAAACACTATTAACGGGTCCTTATATTGGTGTTATCCCAGGTAACAGCACAGAAATTATTGATAATTTTGTTGCCCAACCTCACTCGAGCTTTGAGGCTACCGTACCTAAAGATGCATTAGCATTCCAATTAGTAGACGATCAACTAGGTTCTATTAAGGTCGGTACACCGCTATTTTTCCGCGGAATTAAAGTCGGACAAATTGATGGATACAGGTTGGATGACTCAGGAATTGAAATTACGTTGTTTGCCCATGTAAATGCTGAATATAGTCACTTAATTAACCAGACTAGCCAGTTTTGGGATGCCTCTGGTATTAAATTAGACGTCGGTTTATTTTCGGGTGCACAGTTAGAAACAGGCTCATTAGAAACGATACTCGCCGGTGGTATAGCATTTGCGACCCAAGATACAACATCAGATAGTAATCGTATCAATGCAACCGAACGTTTCCCATTGCATGAGAATATGCAAGATGAATGGGCACAATGGCGACCTACACAAACTAAGTAACCTCAGCTAGAGATAATACAATTAGTACAAAAAAAAGGCCGATATATTTATCGGCCTTTTATTTATATTATTGATTTCGATAATTGATTTTTAACCATAAAACCAATAACACACACCGATGGCGGCACTAATACCTGCAAAATCTGCTGCTAAACCACACCCTAGTGCATGACGACCATTACGGATCCCCACTGAACCAAAGTACACAGCCAACACATAAAATGTTGTTTCGGTACTGCCTTGTAAAATAGCTGCTAGTCGGCCCGCAAAAGAATCAACTCCGTGATGACTCATGGTTTCTAACATCATCGCACGCGCACCAGAACCGCTAAAAGGTTTCATGAACGCGGTTGGCATCGCATCAATAAAGCGCGTATCGGCGCCTAATGCACTCACGCCACTTGCTAACAGCTGTAAGGCATAATCTAACGCCCCTGAAGCCCTAAGAAACCCAATGGCTAATAACATCGCCAGCAAATAAGGGATTAGCTGAATTGCTTGGCTAAAGCCCTGTTTAGCGCCATCAACAAACTCGTCATACACGGCAATTTTGCGATAACCTGCGACTAAAATAAAACTTAAAATCAGCAACAACAGTATACCGTTACCTAACACCATAGACACCTGGCCTATCGCATCGGCGGATAATGTCACCAAATAAGCAATCCCGGCCATGAATACACTCATAATGGTTGCAGCATAAGCCAAAATAACACTATTGATTAACGAGATACGCTGCACTAACGCGACAACCAATAGTCCCACAACGGTGGAAACACTTGTGGCCAATAAAATGGGTAAAAAGATATCAGCAGGATTAGCCGCACCTTGTTGGGCACGATAAAGAAAGACGGTTACAGGGACTAATGTTACTGAGGAAGTATTTAATACTAAAAATAAAATTTGGGCGTTGGTTGCTACTGATTTTACAGGGTTAAGAGATTGCAGATCATGCATCGCTTTTAAGCCTAAAGGCGTTGCTGCATTGTCCAGTCCCAACATATTAGCAGTAAGATTCATGCTAATGCTGCCATAGGCGACATGTCCACGAGGAACCTCAGGCATCAACTTAGACAGTAAAGGTTCAAATATGCGGGCAAACAAACCCACCACACCGGCCTTTTCACCGACTTGCATCAAGCCCATCCATAACGCTAACACACCGATTAAGCCAAGCGAGATGTCAGCGGCTAACTTAGCACTGGCAAACAATGCCGTCACCGACTCGCTTAATACATCGACATTGCCATTCACTAATTGAATCGAGATAGACAACGCAGCAATGATAAAAAATAATAACCACACTCTATTTAGCACACACCACTCCATTAGCCAGTCGGTTTTATTAACGTCAATATACAGTAATCATTGCCAAACAGGGTGTACAATTCCGTGATATGATCGCTTCAATTACTGCAACAATAATGTATCGTTTTTTATTATGGCCCAATTAAATATAAACTTTATCAATCACATTGAGAAAGAGTTACCCGCTCACTTGGCTTTAGAAGAGTTTATCGCCTATTGTGATAAACCACTTCGTAAATCCATTCGGGTGAATACGCTTAAAATCAGTACTGCACAATTTTTCAGCATCATGACTAAAGCCGGCTGGCAACTGTCTCCAGTACCTTGGTGTGCTGACGGATTTTGGATTGAGGGTAAAGATGATATCCAACTGGGTAATGCCATTGAACATATTCAAGGGCTATTTTATATCCAAGAAGCCAGCTCAATGCTGCCGCCGACCGCATTATTTTCCAATGAAACCGCCGCCGAAATAATCTTGGATGTCGCCTCAGCTCCAGGTTCTAAGACCACTCAAATCGCAGCCTTAATGAATAACAGTGGCTTATTAGTCGCTAATGAATATTCTGCCAGTCGCGTTAAAGTATTACACGCTAATGTGTTACGTATGGGGGCCAGCCACACCGCCCTAACCCATTTTGATGGCCGAGTCTTTGGTGAATATTTATATGAATCGTTTGATGCTATTTTATTGGATGCTCCTTGTGGCGGCGAAGGTACCGTCCGTAAAGATCCCTTGGCATTAAAACACTGGGATATTGAAGATGTTACTGCGATTGCTGAAACCCAAAAAGATCTTATCGAATCAGCATTTTTAGCGTTAAAGCCAGGCGGAGTGTTAGTCTATTCGACTTGTACTCTAAGCCAGTTAGAAAACCAACATATCTGTTATCACTTACAGCAAACTTACCCTGATGCGGTTGAGTTTGTGTCACTGGCTGAGTTATTTGATGGTGCAAATAAAGCATGCACTAAAGAAGGTTTTTTACATGTTTGGCCACAAATTTACGACAGCGAAGGTTTTTTTGTCGCCAAAATTCGTAAAACCGCCTCAGTCGAGCGAGTAAAAAAACAGCCTAAATTACAAAAAAACTTTCCTTTTACTCCCGTAAACGAAAAGCAAAAAGTGGAATTAACACAATACTTTCAAAACAACTTCTGTCTCGAGTTACCCAGCGATGATGTGATCATGTTGCGTGACGATGAATATTGGTTGTTTCCAGTCCAATTTATTCCTTTTATAGGCAAAATGCGCTTTCAGCGTATTGGCATTAAGCTCGCTGATGCGATGAAAAAAGGCTACAAAGCAAAACATGAAGCCGTCATTGCTCTATCAGCAGCAGCACATAATCCAGCAAAAACAATGGAATTAAGTGCGGCGCAAGCACAAGGTTTTTTAATGGGCCGTGATATTGCTACAAGCACTTTTGATCAACCGACACAGCAGCAGTTAGCCATCATGCCACAAGGCGAAATGTTAGTGAGTTATCATAAAGTCGTGCTTGGGGTTGTAAAACATTTAGGCCATAGACTGAAAAACAATTTACCGCGTGATTTGGTCCGCGATAACGTTAACTTGAGCCTATAGCACGCTACACTATTTCGATGAGCAAGAATAAAGAATATAAAACATAATTATCAATGAATTACTATAAAACACAGTGATAAAACAGAGTGCTAAACCAACATTATTAATTAAATTTTATGCACAACACAATTTGAGTGCCTATAATTAATTCATGTTCGACTCAGTATTTGGCATTTTAAGCTATCTTAAGATGCCACAACAGTAGCGCAAGGCTCTTAATCGAGCCCTTTCCCTAGGCCCAAAACAATTGGATAGTTTTGGGCCTTTTTTTATTATTTCACCCACCAGCACGCTCTAAAATGTGCTTAAGTCATAGGTTCATGGTGGTATTTGAGTAACGTTAGCGCAATTATTTAAGCAACTGCGCTAACATTATTTTGTTTGCCTGCACAGCAGGCATATCAGAACTTTATTGCCGCGAAGTAAGCCACAAATTAGATAATTTGCTGTTAGTCTCAGGATTGAGCTAGCTGCAGATTTGATTTAGCGGCCAACTAACTTAGCGGCATCTTTAAATAAATTAAAAAAGTTATCCGTGGTGTATTGAGCTAACTCTTCGAATTTTTCACCGCGCAATTCTGCGACAAATTCGGCAACATCTCGAACATAAGCAGGCTGATTTTCTTGACCACGATGCGGCACCGGAGCTAAATAAGGTGAATCGGTTTCGACCAGTAATCGGTCTTTTGGTACTTGGCGAATAACACTGCGCAATTCACCTGCATTTTTAAACGTTACAATTCCTGAAACAGAAATATAAAAGCCTAAATCAATGGCGGCTTTGGCCATTTCCCAGTTTTCAGTAAAGCAATGCAGCACGCCACCCACTTTGTCGGCATGACCTGCTTTTAGCATATTAATGGTATCTTCACGGGCATCGCGAGTATGTACAATTAATGGTTTATTCACCTCTACAGCTAACGAAATTTGTTGTTCAAAGCACTGCTGTTGCAAGGTTTTTGTGTCATTTGAATAGAAATAATCTAAGCCTGTTTCGCCAATGGCAACCACTCTGGGATCTTGTGCAAAACGTTTAATGTCTTCAATATTCAACCCTTCTTGTACATCGAGAGGATGTACGCCAGAAGACAAAAACACATTATTAAAGGCAGACATTTTATCTCGCATGGCTTCAAAGCCTTGCTGACGAACGTTGACGCACAATAGATAGTCAACACCTTGAGCTTTGGCATTGTCCATAATGAATTGTAAACTGGCTGAGTCTGGGGCCGCTTTTAAGCGGTCAAGGTGGCAATGTGAATCAATTAGCATGGGAATTCTTTCGCAACTACATTAACAAATAAAACAGATGCGCAAGAATACCTAGCTACATAGTGCAGGTCAAATCGCTAGAGGCAAGTTCGCTTGATAATAATTTTTCAATATGATGTTTATGACTTTCAACATCAGTTTTAATTTTAACCCCAATACCCGCTGGGCGCCCACCAGATGCACCTAATGGATTAATCCATACCACTGTGCCTTTAAATTCATTTGTTTGGGTGGCATTAGGTAATCGATAAGAAATAGTAAGCTCTTGGCCTAAAAAATGACTTTCTGTAGTCGCAACGAATAAACCTGCAGGCTTAATAAAAGGCATATAAGCACGATAAAGTTTATGTAATGTATCGTAATTAACAACAAGATCGACCATAAATAATTATTTTCTTTCCATAAGCAGGTTAAAAATCAATATAAAAACGTTTTAATGGGTCAACTGTCTAAATGTGAGCACATATTGTTGACACAAGGCTGGCGCGTTCACACTCGGCATTGTTTCAAGTCTATGACACATGGTCATCACACGCCCAGCAAGTTCAATGACTTTTGATTGAACCAGTGGATTTAATGACTGACGACTCGTGTTTTCAGTTTTTAGCTTATTACTTTTTAACACATATTGGCGCAAGTACAAATACAAAACATTAAGTGCATCAACAATTTGTTGTTCAGACACCTTCAATAAACTGTTGCTTAAATGACCCGTTTGTAAACTTTGGGCCCAATCTTGGCGAAATGTCAGCAGTTGTTGATAATGCTGACTGGTTAAACTATTTGCTAACGCAAGAGGACCACCAACAACACTAAGACACCATGTAACATCATGGATTTTGCCATCGGCATTGGCTGGCGGTAACAACTGCTGCGCCGCTAACCACTGATGGATCTCGTTTTTAGTTGGCTCAACAAAATTAAGCGTTTGACAACGACTGGTAATGGTCGCTAGTAACTGGGCTGATGTATTGGTTTGCAAAATGAGTACAACATCATCGCCAGGTTCTTCAAGGGTTTTCAATAATGCATTAGCCGCTGCCAAATTTAAGCGTTCGGCATTAACGATTATAGCTACACGTGCGCCACCTTGCTGAGCCGTTTGGGTTAACGCTTGGCAGAGCTGACGAATTTGATCGACTTTAATTTGGTTGCCATCTGGTTCGATTATATATAAATCAGGATGATTACCTGCTGCCAATAACAAACAACTTTTACACTGGCCACAAGCACCAACCGGAGTGAGTTGCTGGCAAAGCACAGTTTGCGCTGCAGCCTTAGCAAGCTTATCGCCTCCTAATGCTTTATCGATGTTGAACAAATGCGCATGACTGCTTTTGCCTCGATAATGCTGGTCAACAAAACGCTGATGTGGATCGGCTAACCAAGGCAGCTGGTCAATCTGATAATCACTCATGTCGGCACATTATCCCTTTTAATATAATCACAGCTCACTCATAAGAGTGGATAAATGGCGTTGTAATTGTATACCAATATCATTATGCACTTGTTCCATGGATTGACTGGCATCAATCACCACAATGCTGTCATCTTCATGCGCTAATTGTAAGTAGGTTCGTCTGGCTCGCTCAAAAAAATCAATCGCTTGTTGCTCTATTCTATCAAGCTCGCCACGACTGGCTGCACGGCTTAAGCCTAACGTAGGATCAATATCCAAATATAAAGTGAGATCGGGTTTAAAACCACGTAAGCAAGCATCACTGACCGCTTTCACTAATGGCATTAACCCTCGGCCACCACCTTGATAAGCTAATGATGACAGATTGTGTCTATCGCCAAGTACCCATTGACCCGCAGACAAAGCAGGCTTAATAACATTGGCGATTAATTGTGTTCGCGCTGCATAAATAAGTAAGCATTCTGCTTCATCGCATAATGGATCTGTCTCATCGGCAATTTTAACTAAATCGCGCATTTTTTCTGCCAAAGGAGTCCCGCCCGGCTCACGAGTACACACAGGAGCCTGACCGATATACTGCTTAATAATATCGTTAACAAGGGCTATCGCGCTTGATTTACCCGCGCCTTCTAATCCTTCAATGACAATAAACTTGCCTTGCTGTTGAGTCATTTTCTTTTTCTCTGAAATTCGTTTACGGCATTATTATGGGCTTTCAACGTAGATGAAAACACATGACTGCCATCATTGCGTGAAACAAAGTACAAGTAATTTACTTTGGCTGGATTAGCGGCGGCAAATAATGATGCGCGACTTGGTGCAGCGATAGGCGTTGGCGGTAAACCATCAATCTTGTAGGTATTGAATGCCGTTGCTTCGCGTAAATCTTTACGAGTAATATTACCTTTATAACGTTCACCCATGCCATAAATTACCGTGGGGTCGGTCTGAAGACGCATACCTTTTTTAAGTCTATTATTAAACACTGCAGACACCCAATCACGCTCTTCAGGTTTGCCCGTTTCTTTTTCAATAATAGACGCAATAATTAATAATTCGTAAGGTGATGATAGGGCTAAATCAGGGTCGCGCCCTTCCCATGCTTGCGCTAAGCTTAACTGCATCATGGTGTAGCTGCGGTTTAAAATCGTCTGTAAGTTATCATCTGCATGATAATGGAATGTTTCTGGATAGAACTTACCCTCAGGCAAACCAGAGGTATCGCCATTTTGTAATAGCACTTGGTTAAAGTCGTCGGTATTTTTTGCTAAATGCTCAGTCGTGGTCAGTGCTTGCTGCCACTCGGCAATGGTTTTACCTTCGATTAAGGTGATGCTGAAAACCACTTGTTGGCCTAAGTACAGCCGTTTTAATAACGCTTCTAATGTATCGCCTGGGATCAATTGATACAAACCGGTTTTAATATGGGCAAGCTTAGGTTCAAGTTTGACCAGATATTTAACTTTCCAGCTATCGGTAATCAATGATTGTTGCTCTAGTTGTTGCGCAAGCTTAATCAAACTAGTACCAGGTTCAACCGTTAATGTTTGAATTTCAGTTAACTGTAATGGCTGTTTTTGGTAAGCGATTAAGCCAGATACAAGCCAATATCCTCCAAGACAAAATACTGTAAATAGAGGAATAAGACTGGCTAAAAAAAAGGTTTTTATGGTTTTAATCATGATGATAAATTCACACTCAAAATGTGCCTGAATCGCGGTGTTTGCGTCCAATGGCTAAATTGAAAATCGTCAATGGCAGTTACATCAACAATGCCAAATAAACTGTTCGTTATAAATATATTGTCCGCGGCCTGAATATCACCAAGTGTTAATTGTGTAGCCATAACTGAGAAACCCTGACAGAGCAGAGTATCAATTAATGTCTCACGCATCACACCACTTACGCCCGCATGGGTTATTGCTGGGGTAAACACATGACCATTTTTGACCACAAAAATATTGGCCATGGATGACTCTATCACATTACCGTCACAGTCAAACACTAGCCAATCTTGATGAGTACTCGGTAGAGGTTGTGACTTTATGAGCACCTGTTCCAATCGGTTAAGGTGTTTCATTCCCGCTAGAAGTGGTTGCCTGCCAAGACATATGGGTGATGATGCTAGCGAGATACCACTTTGCTGCCAATCAAGGTAATGCTCAGGAATGGGATGCACTGACACGACTTCTGTAACGTTTGCGCTCAAAGGAGCCTGATAACCACGGCCACCGACTCCACGCGTCAGCAATAGCTTTATACAATGTTGTGGGTATTGTTGGGCGAGTAGGATTAATTGTTGTATTAATAAGTCGCTTGGATGCCACTGAATACTTAGGCGCTCGCAACTTTGCTGCAAACGAGAAATATGCTCGTCAAGGAATAGGATCCCTGCGGGCATATCAGCTGATGCTGTGCGCATGGTTGCGAACACACCATCACCATAAGCAACACCACGATCAAATGGACTTATTAGTCCGTTTTCAACGTGATTAACCCAAACTGGTGCCATTATTTATCCTGGCTGATCCGGCTTGCCACAGCCTCTTGTTGATCTTTGTACTTCGAGCTTTTACGCGTGTTATATGGACGAGCAACCGCAGAGCTTAAGCGCTCGAAATTAAGCGCACCAATCGTCATACCAGGGCGAAGAGCCAACGGCAATTTGCCACTGTTAAAAAACTCAAGTACGATTTTACCTTGCCAACCGGGATCAATACGATGTGCGGTCACATGTACCATCAACCCTAAACGGGCAAGTGATGAACGACCATCTAACCAACCTACAACATCTGCAGGTAAGGTCACACTTTCATAGGTTACCGCTAATGCTAATTCGCCAGGATGAAGGAAAAAAGCTTGATCATCAGCTATTTCAATTTTATCGCTCATGATCCGATCAAGTGCTATTTGCATTTCTGCACTAGGGCCACTTAAATCGATGTAAGGTGCAGTATGGTCTTTAAATACACGAAATTGGCTGCCTAAACGTACATCCACGCTCACTCCCGAAATGGCTTCAATACCAGGACGAGGATCGATAATAATGGTGCCATTATCTAAACATTGCTCAATCTCTATATCAGTTAAACGCATGCTGCACTCTCTTCTAGATAAGGCTACTTCGCCAATAAATGCTGAATTCTAGCTTTTAAAATATCAGTTGCGATACGGTTTTTACCGCCCCGTGGAACGATAATATCGGCATATTGTTTTGACGGCTCAATAAACTGTAAAAACATCGGGCGTACGGTTCGTTTATATTGTGAAATAACCGATTCCATTGTTCTACCACGTTCAGCAACATCACGAGTTAACCGACGTAAAAAGCAAATATCTAATGGCGTATCCATAAACACACTGGCATCCATTAAGTCACGTAATTTAGGATTGGTTAATAATAGAATGCCTTCTAAGATAATCACTTTTTTAGGCTGCATGGTCAACGTGTCGCTAATACGAGTATGCTCAGTATAGCTGTAACATGGAATGCTAACTGGCTCACCTTGTTTAAGCTGAGATAAATGAGACGCTAATAACTGATGGTCTAACGCTTTTGGATGGTCGTAATTAGTTTTGACACGATCTTCCATCGTCAAATGGCTTTGATCATGATAATAAGCATCCTCATTGATCACACCAATTTGATTTGTTCCTAAATCACGACACAATTCTTCAAAAATTGTTTTAGCAATTAAACTTTTACCTGAAGCCGACGCACCGGCAATCCCAATAATGACACACTGCTGAGAATTCATCTCTTAACCTTACTCGTCTTCTGATATGCTAATTTTTACGGTTGATTGTACTTGTTGAAGTGCTAATTCTGCCCCTAGTTTGCGGGCAATTTCGCGATATATCCCTGACACTTCACTTTCTGGTTCGCTCATCACGCTCGGCGTACCATTGTCCATTGATTCACGAATATTGATGTGTAATGGCAGTGAGCCTAATAATGGTACGTTATAACGTTCCGCTATTTGACTACCACCATGAGTACCAAATGGGTGTTCTTTATGGCCACATTCAGGACAAAGATGAAAACTCATGTTCTCGATAATCCCAAGTACTGGAATGTTGACCTTGTTGAACATGGTGATGCCTTTCTTGGCATCCGCTAAAGCAATATCTTGCGGCGTTGTCACTATCACCGCACCGCTAACCGGTACTTTTTGCGATAATGTCAGTTGAATATCACCAGTTCCTGGTGGCATATCGACGATTAAATAGTCTAATTCAGGCCACTGCGTTTCGTTAAGTAACTGTGCTAAAGCACCTGCGGCCATAGGACCACGCCAAACTGCAGCTTCATCACCACTTAGCATAAAGCCAATTGATTGCGCAGAAATGCCATGCACCAATGCAGGTGTCATGTGCTTTCCATCTGGCGATTGTGGACGAAAATTAGGAATGCCCAACATCAATGGAATAGACGGGCCATAAATGTCGGCATCTAAAATACCCACTTCGGCGCCTTCAGCTTTTAACGCTAATGCGAGGTTTACTGCGGTGGTTGATTTACCCACACCGCCTTTACCAGAAGCCACAGCAATAACTTGTTTTACATTAGGAATAGGTGCAATGGCTGGCAGCGCTGAATAAACCCGTGGTTGGAAATCAATTTCACATTCCACTTCATCAATGGCGTCAAGAACAGCCAATTTATTGGTTATTGCCATCACGGTGTCACGGTATTGTGTCATACACGGATAAGGATAAACTAAGCCTAATTGTAGGCGTTTTCCTTCTATCGACAATGCTGTAACACATCCTGCACTGACCAAACCTTTATGCAAATAAGGATCTTCAAATGCTTCTAAAATATCTAACACTGGTGACAATAATTCATCACTTAATTGATAATTTGTATGCGTATTGACCAAAACGGCAACTCCGAACCAGAAATTTGCACAAGTGTATCAGAACTTGGTAAAAAAATAGCGACTAATAAGCCTTTTTAAGTCATGTTTTGGTGAAAAAAGTCTGCTAATCAGTTAGTATCAGGCAATATTTTTGGTGTAATTTGATATCGAGACAAAATGACAAAATCACAGCGTAAAATACTGGTCACAAGTGCCCTTCCTTATGCCAATGGCCCAATCCATCTAGGCCACATGCTTGAATATATCCAAACGGATATTTGGTCACGTTTTCAAAAGTTACGTGGACATGAATGCCACTACATTTGTGCCGACGATGCTCACGGCACGCCGATTATGCTTAAAGCACAGCAAATGGGCATTACGCCAGAAGAAATGATTGCCCAAGTGCAAAAAGAGCACCAGCAAGATTTCGCGGATTTCAATATCCAGTTTGATAACTTTCACAGTACTCACAGCGACGAAAACCGCATTTTGGCCAGTGATATTTATCTAAAGCTCCGTGATCGCGGTTACATCAAAACCAAAACCATTTCACAATTATATGACCCTGAAAAGTTAATGTTCTTGCCTGACCGTTTTGTTAAAGGCACCTGCCCAAAATGTAAGTCTGAAGATCAATACGGTGATAACTGTGACAACTGTGGTGCAACTTATAGTACAACCGATCTGATAAATCCTAAATCGGCAGTCTCTGGTGCTACACCAATAATGAAAGATACCGAACACTTCTTTTTCGACCTGCCAGCATTTGAAGGCATGTTAAAAGAGTGGATTCAATCAGGTTCATTGCAACAAGAAATGGCCAACAAGCTTAACGAATGGTTTGAACAAGGCCTAAAGCAATGGGACATCTCTCGTGATGCACCCTACTTTGGTTTTGAAATCCCTGATGCTCCCGGTAAATTTTTCTATGTTTGGTTAGATGCACCTATCGGTTATATGGGCTCATTTAAAAACCTATGTGACAAGCGTGATGATTTAAACTTTGACGATTTTTGGAGTTTAGACTCTACCGCGGAGGTGTATCACTTCATCGGTAAAGACATTGTTTATTTCCACAGTTTATTCTGGCCAGCAATGCTTGAAGGCGCTGGCATTCGTAAACCGACCAGTGTTTATGCTCACGGCTATGTCACGGTAAACGGTTCAAAAATGTCTAAGTCTAAAGGCACGTTTATTAAAGCGCGTACTTATTTAGATAATTTAGATCCGGAATACCTACGTTATTATTACGCGGCTAAATTAAATAGTCGTATTGATGATTTGGATTTAAATTTAGAAGATTTCGCTCAACGAGTAAACTCAGATTTAGTCGGTAAATTAGTTAACCTTGCTTCACGAACGGCAGGTTTTATCGGCAAACGTTTTGACGGAAAATTAGCCAAGGTAACCGACAGTAGCTTAACCGACATATTCTTAGCCAAAAGCGAAGTGATTGCCGAATTATATGAAACTCGCGAATTTGGCAAAGCGATGCGTGAAATCATGGCATTAGCTGATATTGCTAACGCCTATGTTGCAGACGCAGCACCTTGGCAATTAGTTAAGCAAGACGATAAACAAGATGAAGCACATCAAGTTTGCAGTAATGCATTAAACTTATTCAGAATCTTGGTCACTTACCTCAAGCCTGTATTACCAAAACTGGCCGGTGATGTTGAAGGTTTTTTACAGTTAACCTTAACGTGGGACAATTTGGGCCAAGATTTATCAGGTCATGAAATAGCGCCATTTAAAGCATTAATGCAGCGTATCGAACCCAAAAGCATTGAAGCTATCATCGATGCCTCTAAAGAGAACTTGCAAGCCAGTAACACGGACGCACCTAAAACCGATGCGCCGACACAAGCCGTTAATCAATTAGAGCAAGATCCTATCAGCCCAGAAATAAGCTTTGAAGATTTCGCAAAAATTGACTTACGGATTGCGCGTATCAGCAAAGCGGAACATATCGAGAAAGCCAATAAATTACTGCGTCTTGAATTAGATTTAGGCGGCGAAACCAAACAAGTATTTGCGGGTATTAAATCTGCTTATGCTCCTGAAGATTTGGTTGGCAAACTCACGGTGATGGTGGCAAACCTTGCCCCACGTACAATGAAGTTTGGTGATTCAGAAGGTATGGTATTAGCTGCAGGTCCTGGCGGTAAAGATCTGTTTATACTAGAACCCCATGAAGGTGCTCAACCTGGCATGCGCGTTAAGTAACTGTTAAATACATAGAAAAAAGACCGCCTCGGCGGTCTTTTCAACAGAAACACATCCAGAAAAACACTACCAGTGATTAAGTAATTAATCTACAAGTATAAAGTAGTGCATTAATGATTAGAATTAACATCAACATCTGATTTTGGCTTTGCATTAACTTCGTTCTGGATATCTACATCTTGTTGGTGAGTGGCATTATCTTCATCCATTGCCTGCTTTAATCGCTCTTCATATAACATAAACAGTTTAATAAAATCGTTACCAAAACGCTCACCCACTGATTCTTTCAACCACATATCGTATAAACGTTTTGAAGCTTCTTTTTCAACCCGCTTATAGGTTGCCTTTCGTCTCAACACATATTCTTCCGAATGACCTAATAACTGTAACGATGACAAGCTGAGTTCAAGAGCTGAATGATGCGTTTCTGACTCGACCGCGTCAGCGCCAGCCTCTTTTAATAAATGCCCATGACCACGGTCAAATGCTCTAGCAACAATCTTAAGTTTAGGGTAGGTATGATGTAAGTATTTAACTAACTCCACACTACTTTCTCTATTATCGATGGCCACCACAAAAAGCGAAGCTTGTTCAATACCAGCAGTTTTTAATAAATCTGGACGAGTCGCATCACCGAAATAGGCCTTAGTATTAATGCGCCTGATAGCGTCGACCTGTGAAACCTGATAATCGAGCACTACGGTTTTAATATTATTCGAAATTAAAAAGCGATTTACCACCTGGCCAAAACGGCCAATACCCGCAATAATCACCGTGCCCTCATCATCAATATTATCTTGTTCTCGTTGATTTTTTTTCACTTGAAAGCGTGGATAAATCACTTTATCGAATAATATAAATAACCCTGGGGTTAAAAACATCGATAACGCGACTACGATAGATAAAGTCTGCGCCAGATCAGTTGGAATAACATGCTGTTGAACACTGAAACTCAGTAATACAAAACCAAACTCCCCCGCTTGAGCCAGACATAACGCAAACAACCAACGATCACTGCCCTTAATCCTAAAAATCAACGCTAATAAATACAGCACAAGTGCTTTAATCAGCATAACACTTAAGGTGATTGCAATTATTTCACCAAAATCAGCAAATAGAATCGTAAAGTCGATTCCAGCGCCAACAGTGATAAAAAACAATCCCAATAATAAGCCTTTAAACGGACCAATATTGGCTTCAAGCTCATGCTTAAATTCACTGTTTGCCAGTACAACGCCTGCTAAAAAGGTGCCTAATGCGGGTGATATACCCACTAAACTCATTAATGCCGCAATGCCGATGACCAACATAAGTGCTGCTGCGGTAGAGATTTCACGAGCACCTGATTCGGCGACCATTTTAAATAATGGCCTACTGAGATAGTGACCACCTAACACCACAGCCCCAATAGCTAACACCAGTACAATGGCATATGCCCAACCAGGTAATGAGGCCACTAGGCTTAACTGCTCGTGTTGTTCACTCATACTACTAACTGCAGCTTGGGCTTTCTCAACTAACTCAGGTAAGGCTAATAACGGAATAAAGGCCAACATGGGGATGACCGCGATGTCTTGAAACAACAATACCGAAAATGCGTTCTTTCCGGCGTGGGTTTTATTGAGGCGTTTTTCAGATAAGGTCTGCAACACAATTGCGGTAGAGGATAGTGAAAAAATTAATCCTATCGTTAATGCAATACTCAGTTGGTAGCCCGCATAAATTGCACAAGCCATTACCACCACAACCGAACCCACAACTTGTAAGCCACCAAGCCCCAGTAAACGATTACGCATCGCCCACAACATTTTGGGTTCCAGTTCTAAGCCAACCAAAAATAGCATCATCACCACACCAAATTCGGCAAAGTGTTGAATGGTATTGGTTTCACTGCCCACTAAACCAACAATAGGACCAATGACCACACCCGCAATCAAATATCCCAACACGGAACCCAAGCCTAATTTATTCGCTAACGGAACAGCAATGACTGCAGCGGTGAGATAAATAAAAGCCTGTAAAAAGTACTCTGTCATTGGGGGTCCTTATCGGGTAAATAATTAATATCGACTTTTACACTGCAATTACAAGTGCAAGTGCAAGTACAAGTGCAAGTACAAGTGCGGGCCAATATTCAGCGATGTATTTTAATCCACTACACTGGGTTAACGATATCAATAAAATGATGGGTTAAATCAAACTTACTGGCTAAATGCTGCCCTAATGCCTGAATACCAAATTGTTCAGTAGCATGATGTCCTGCAGCAAAATAATGCAGCCCTTGCTCCATTGCTGCATGATAAGTACGTTCTGACACTTCACCGCTTATAAACGCATCTACCCCCATTTGGGCTGCATAATCAATATAGTCTTGAGCACCACCAGTACACCAAGCCAAGGTTGAAATAGGCTTGCTGTTATCACCAATATGTAATGGTGCACGTTTAAGTACCTTAGTCAGTAATTGACTCAATTCGCTGGCGCTTAAAGGATGCTCTAAATGACCATGCCAGAGTAAGTCTTGCCCTACTGGTTCATATACTCGAGGACTAATAATCCCTAACTGGTAAGCTAGTTGGGCATTATTTCCAATACCGTGATGGGCATCAAGCGGTAAATGGTAGCCGAATAAACTCATATCATGGTCCATTAATACCTTAATTCGGCGATACTTCATCCCAGTGATAATTTCTGGCTCGTTTTTCCAAAAAAAACCGTGATGAACAAGAATAGCATCAGCATTAACGGCCGCCGCTTGCTCAATTAATGCTTGGCATGCTGTTACGCCTGTCACAATAGTGCGGATATCAGACTTACCTTCAACTTGTAAGCCATTAGGAGCATAGTCTTTAAAGGCTGACACGTTTAAAAAACTGTCTAAATATGTCCCTAACGTTTGACGAGTAATGGTAGAGGAGCCTTGATGATGTGTTGACATAATATTTTCCTAACAAAATGGATAGAAGCCTCTGAAGCCAACTCAGAAGATAATGGGCCATTTATCACTTACTATCCGTTGTTAAATTGCAAGCGAATCAGCCACTGAGTTGTACGATTTTTTAGGGATTTAACTAATTAACCTCTGCTCAGAATAATAAACGGTATCGTGCTAATTTTAGCTTATTTATTCAATACCTTCACTAGAGATGAGTTTAATAATTCAATGTAACTCACTGTCGAATATTTCAACAACAGCAGTCATAAACGCTGATAAATCTGACGTTATGAGGGATAAACCGACAATTCAAGCCACTAATTGGACTTTTGTAGCCTTCACACATTAAAATTAGTAACAACCTTCATTTAACATGATAACAAATAGGTTATTAACTATGACAACATTGACTAAAGAAGAGGTCATCGGCCAACTACAAATGGCTCTTGAAAAGCAGTCTGGACAAGCAGTTTCTATTGAACAAGCTGGCAGCTGGTACAAAATTGACGGCGGTAAATCAGTGCGCTTTAGCGAACTTGAATCCATGCATGCACAACTAACTGCATCGTCAGTAAAAAAAGCACCTACTGCGCGCCAAGCAGCTATTGAGCCTGCTGCAAGGTTAACGGCAAAAACTGCAGCGAAAAAACAACCGAGTAAAAAAGTGCAATCAAACTCAGGCGGATTAACGCCTAAGCAGTTGTGGCGTAAAAAACTCGAAAACACAACTGGTCATCAAACCTTGCCGCGTGGATTTTAATCTCTATTAGCAACAACAGATCAAACAGTATTGTTAGCAAATATTGACCACAGTGTGTAAACAAAAGGAGCCTAGGCTCCTTTTGTTTTAGTTGCATTTTCACATCGCGAATTATTACATCGAGAATAAATACATCGAGAATTATTACATCGCGAATTACTACATCGAGAATTACTACATCGAGAATTAATACATCAAGAATTAATACATCGAGAATTATTACATCGAGAATATTTACATCGCTAGGTCGACCCTGACATAACCGGTTAAGTAAACCACCCTAACCTCATCTCCGGCAGTAAAACTCATACCCGGATCCGCATCTTGGATCACCATAACTTGGCTACCATCTTCTTGCTTTATCATTAGTTCAACTAACTTAGTTTCAAGATAATATTGTTGGTTACCGTGCTGACTGCCAATGCCACCGCCAATCAACGCCCCCAAAACAGTAGCAACATCTTTACCTGAACCGCCACCAAATTGATGACCGATGACACCACCGATCAATGCACCGCCAAAGGTTTTCCAACCGCTTCGACTGTCTTCTACTAGCTGTTTCTCTGTCACATGCTTCACAGATTCAATGTGGCCGTATAACACTTTTTCAACTGGAACGGCTTGATTACGTTCGTAAGCAGCTTGGCTTTGACCACAAAACAAACAAATAGTCAGCAATACTGCAAAAATACTCTTCACACTTACAGTTATGATTTTAAACATGGCCATTTTCCGCTAAGTTAACGATAAGGTATTACAAATAATATACTCAATTGTGAACTCACTGTCTTATTTAAATCAATCCATCGGCTTCCCGCCGCCTGAGCAAGCTCTTACTGATCCGAATGGTCTATTAGCCATCGGAGGAGACTTGCGGCCAGACCGCCTAGCACAAGCCTATTACCAAGGTATTTTCCCTTGGTTTAACGCTAATGACCCCATTTTGTGGTGGTCTCCCGATCCTCGAGCGGTGTTCACACCAAGCCATCCTTTTGGCAGTAAAAGCTTAATTAAATTTCTTAAAAAGTCTTCATGGCGCTTTACCATCAATCATGCATTTTTAGATGTTGTTGCCGGTTGTGCTGGGCCCCGTAACACCCAAGATGGCACTTGGATTTCGGCCGAAATACAAATGGCCTACTATGAGCTGCATCTCCAAGGGCGTGCTCATTCTATTGAAGTATGGGATGGCGAACAGCTAGTGGGCGGATTGTATGGTATTCCGGTGGGCGGTATTTTTTGCGGTGAATCGATGTTTCATCGTCAAACAAATGCATCAAAAGCAGCCTTTGCTATACTGAATCAACACTTGGTGAAACACGATTTTCAATTGATTGATGCGCAAGTAATGAATCCTCACTTAGTTAGCCTTGGGGCTAAAGCCTTACCTAGAAGCGAGTTTTTAACGGTGCTTCATCAGTACAGAGATCGTACAACTTCAGCGTCAATGTGGAACAAACAAGAGGTGTTTATTGAATTCTAAATCTGTCAGCGTTGGAATAAGCCAGCCTTTTGATTGCAATTATATTGAAGGTAATAAAGAGCAATTGCTGGTGATCCAAGAACCGCAAATAGACGCAGCGCTGTTTGAACAACTGCTGACGATGGGCTTTCGTCGTAACGGCAATGCTATTTACAAACCTCGTTGTCCCTCCTGCCAAGCTTGTCAGTCTATTAGATTGAATGTTAATGATTTTATATTATCTAAACGCCAAAAAAGAACCTTAAAAAACAACCAAGATTTGCATTGGAAAGTCACTCATACCTCACGGCCAGAGCACTATGATTTGTATCAACGTTATATCAATGAACGTCACAACGATGGTCCAATGTTTCCTGCATCGCCAACCCAATATGATGATTTTTTATTATCAGATTGGTTACCGCCGATGTTTATTGAGGTGTTTGATCAAGAGCGATTAATTGGGGTAGCCGTAACCGATGAAATGATGAGCAGCTTCTCAGCAATTTACAGTTATTTTGATCCTGATTATGCCGACCGTTCATTAGGTTCGCTGATGATTTTAATCCAATGCCAATTAGCAAAATCATTGGGTAAACGTTTTTTATATTTAGGCTATCAAATTGATCAAAATCGGAAAATGAGCTACAAACGTCAATACCGTCCGTATCAAATTTTAACAGCACTCGGTTGGCAAGTTGGTGAAAATCTTACGGCTCTTTCTCGTTAACGCCCTTTACAGTTCAGTGTTTTTGGGGCATGATACGCCCGATTTTTTCATATTTGAAGGCTAATGGGATAACTAATTAATGGCGAAAGAAGACAACATTGAAATGCAGGGCACTATCCTTGAGACCTTGCCAAATACAATGTTCCGCGTAGAGCTTGAAAATGGACATGTGGTGATAGCCCACATCTCTGGCAAAATGCGCAAAAACTACATCCGTATTTTAACGGGTGACAAAGTCACTGTACAGTTGACTCCTTATGACCTATCAAAAGGTCGTATCGTCTTCCGCGCACGTTAATCGCTAGCCTCAACAATGTAAAAACCGACTGCCTGTCGGTTTTTTTGTTGTTATACCAAACTGCATAAATAAAGTGTATTCAACGTAAAGCAACACGCATCAAACAAGACGAATGTTCAACGTAATGGGTATCCCTTTATCAGAGCATTCAACCAGGCATCGCGATGGTTGTAATCCGTTTTGCAGAAG
This sequence comes from Shewanella sp. S1-58-MNA-CIBAN-0166, assembly GCF_040310085.1. Lineage (NCBI taxonomy): Bacteria > Pseudomonadati > Pseudomonadota > Gammaproteobacteria > Alteromonadales > Shewanellaceae > Shewanella > Shewanella sp. S1-58-MNA-CIBAN-0166. The sequence goes on from NZ_JBEOPN010000007.1 coordinate 62,143, forward strand.
CACCTCATACGATCCACTACTATGTTTATTGATTTAAAAAGGGAATACCCATTTTGCTATCAATACCCATTGAATTGAACAGTAAGAAATGCTTTGAGTTGAAGGCTTATTTATAAGTAACGGTATTGGGCGCAATTAACATACATAAAAAAAGATGACCCATGGGTCATCTTTTTTAATGGCATATTTTCAAGTATATGGATTGATTCCTACGAGACTTTTTCTAACGACTCGCAATCGATATTGATCTCACCTTCTTTAACGTCAATATGCGCAATACCACCCCTTTCAAGCACACCAAACAGAATCTCATCCGCTAACGGACGTTTAATCAATTCAGTGACGACACGTGACATTGGGCGTGCGCCCATCGACTTGTCATAACCTTTCTCTGCAAGCAAGGTTCGCGCTTCATCACTAACATCTAGCGTGACACGCTTATCATCTAGCTGTGCCTGAAGCTCAACTAAGAACTTATCAACCACTTTGGCGATAACGGTCATATCCAAATGATTAAACCATACAATTGAATCTAAGCGATTACGGAACTCAGGTGAAAAGACTTTATTGATTTCAGCTAAGGCATCTTGAGTGTGATCTTGCTGTCTAAAACCAATCGATTTACGAATAGTTTCTTGTACGCCAGCGTTGGTGGTCATCACTAAGGTGACATTTCTGAAATCTGCTTTGCGACCATTGTTGTCGGTCAAAGTACCGTGATCCATCACTTGCAGTAACAAGTTGAATACATCAGGATGCGCCTTTTCAATTTCATCAAGTAGCACCACACAATGCGGATTTTTAATCACAGCATCGGTTAACATACCACCTTGGTCATAACCCACATAACCTGGAGGGGCCCCGATTAAACGTGACACGGTATGACGTTCCATGTACTCAGACATATCAAAGCGAATCAGTTTAAGGTTAAGACAATTAGCTAATTGATTAGTGACTTCTGTTTTACCTACCCCAGTCGGGCCTGCAAACATAAAGCTGCCTACTGGCTTTTTCTCAGAACCTAAACCGCTGCGCGATAAGCGTATAGCAGCACTAAGGCTCTCAATCGCTTTGTCTTGACCAAATACTACCATCTTAAGGTTACGTTCAAGGTTACGTAACATATCCTTGTCAGTCGACGATACCGACTTCTCAGGAATACGCGCCAACTTAGCAATGATGGCCTCTATTTCCGCTTGACCAATGGTCTTCTTACGTTTGCTTTGCGGCATCATCACCATGCGCGCACCAGCTTCGTCAATCACATCAATCGCTTTATCAGGTAAATGACGATCGTTTATGTGTTTGGCCGATAAAATAGCCGCACTGCTGATGGCAGCTTGGGTATAACGCACCCCATGGTATTCTTCGTACTTAGATTTAAGTCCCATCAAAATTTTGGTGGTTTCGGCAACTGAAGGCTCATTAATATCAATCTTTTGGAAGCGACGCGCTAAAGCACGGTCTTTCTCGAAAATGCTTTGATATTCTTGGAATGTGGTTGAGCCCATGCAACGTAACTTACCACTCGATAATAATGGCTTAAGTAAGTTAGATGCATCCATCACACCGCCAGAAGCGGCACCAGCACCAATAATGGTATGAATTTCATCAATAAACAAAATGGCATGCTCATCAGCAGCGAGTTCTTTTAATAAGCTTTTAAAACGCTTTTCAAAATCACCACGGTATTTAGTGCCCGCTAATAATGAGCCTAAATCTAACGAATACACCGTTGCATTGGCCATAACATCAGGCACTTGCTTATTGACAATACGATAAGCTAAACCTTCAGCAATAGCCGTTTTCCCCACCCCAGCTTCACCCACTAGTAATGGGTTATTCTTACGGCGACGACACAATGTTTGAATAGCACGTTCAATTTCAGCATCACGACCAATTAATGGATCGATACTGCCGTCTTGGGCTAATTGATTTAAATTAGCAGCAAACTGCGCCAACATGCTGCGATCTTCTGGATTTTCAGATTGTTCGTCAATGCGTTCTTGATCTTGTGGTTCGCCAGAATCATCTTCTTTTGACATGCCATGAGAAATAAAATTAACCACATCTAAACGGGTAATATCACAACGACGCAGTAAATACACTGCTTGCGATTCTTGTTCACTAAAAATAGCGACGAGTACATTGGCACCAGAAACTTCGTTACGACCAGACGATTGCACATGGAATACAGCTCGTTGCAAAACACGTTGGAATCCCAAAGTGGGTTGTGTTTCACGTTCTTCAGTTGATTCTGCAATAATGGGCGTGGTTTGTTGAATGAAATTAGCCACTTCTTCTCGTAAACGATTAACATCCGCCCCACAAGCAATTAATGCTTCGTAGGCAGAAGGATTATCAATCAGCGCTAATAATAAATGTTCTACCGTCATGTATTCATGACGTGAATCTCTAGCTTGCTGAAACGCTAGGTTCAAGGTGACTTCCAGGTCTTTGTTCAGCATAAGCACCCCCTAAATTTAACCACAGACTGTGAGATATCGATTTTATACTTTCTCTAACGTACACAGTAACGGATGTTGGTTTTCTCTTGCAAACTGATTTACTTGAAAAACTTTTGTTTCTGCAATCCCAAATGGAAATACACCACACAATCCTTTGCCTTGGTTATGAATCGCTAACATAATATCTACAGCTTGCTGTTCATTTTTCTCAAAAAAACGTTGTAATACTTCTACCACAAAGTCCATCGGGGTGTAATCATCATTGTTTAGCACCACTTTATACATATGGGGTGGTTGTAGTTCAGATTCAACCTTTCCTTCAATATGTTCTACATTGCCTAATTTAGCCATTGTTTAATTCTAGCCTCTCGTTTGGTTCCCGACCACTTGATATCGTTAAATTAATTAAATGTTGTTTTTTTGTTAATTACTACTTGACATATTTTCGTACAAATTTCATTCTGTTTGTTAGGCGGCGAATACTAGACCGCTGGATAATAAGTTTTACTATCTTACTGGTAAGTAGACAACAGAAGGAAGTGGAAGTATGGCAAACGGAACTGTTAAATGGTTCAACAACGCCAAAGGATTCGGGTTTATTTGCCCTGATCAGGGTGGCGAAGATGTATTTGCGCACTATTCAACTATCGAAATGGAAGGTTATCGTACCTTAAAAGCAGGTCAACCTGTGTGCTTCGAAGTTGAAGAAGGCCCCAAAGGAATGCATGCTTCAGCCATCTCGCCAACAATCTAATTGGTGAGACTATAAAACAAAAAGACAGGGATTTTAATCCCTGTCTTTTTTATTGCCTAAAAAAACATCAACTCAATCAATTTAATACACCTTCAACTGAAGATGTATTCATTAACAGAATAACTCACACCTAGTTAGGAGAGCTCTTGTGCAGATTAACCAATTACAAACTGGTTTAATGTTGCACTAGGGCGCATTGCTTGCTCGGCTTTAGCTGCATCTAAACGGTAATAACCACCTAAATCAACTGCTGGGCCTTGTGCACCGTTCAATTCAGCAAGAATAACCGTTTCATTTGCAGCCAATGACTTAGCTAGAGGTGCAAAGTGTGCAGCAAGCTCTGCATCAGCCGTTTGCTCAGTTAATGCTTGTGCCCAATACATCGCTAGGTAAAAGTGACTACCGCGGTTATCAAGTTCACCTACACGACGTGATGGTGATTTATTGGTATCAAGGAATACACCAATTGCCACATCTAAGGTGTCTGCTAATACTTGTGCCTTAGGATTATTGGTCGTTTGGCTTAAATGCTCTAAAGACGCAGCAAGTGCTAAAAACTCACCTAATGAATCCCAACGTAAGTGACCTTCTTTTTCGACTTGTTGCACGTGCTTAGGCGCTGAACCACCGGCACCTGTTTCAAATAAGCCACCGCCATTCATTAACGGCACGATAGACAACATTTTAGCACTGGTACCCAGTTCAAGAATTGGGAATAAATCGGTTAAGTAGTCACGTAACACGTTACCCGTTACCGAAATAGTGTCTTCACCTTTGATGATGCGCTCTAGCGTAAAGCGAGTTGCATCCTCTGGCGTCATTATTTGAATGTCTAAACCAGCAGTATCTTGCTCAGCTAGATATTGAGCCACTTTCTTAATTAACTCAGCATCGTGAGCACGGTTACTGTCTAACCAAAATACCGCTGGTGTATTACTTAAACGTGCACGCTTGACGGCTAGTTTTACCCAGTCGCGAATTGGCGCATCTTTCACTTGGCACATGCGATAAATGTCGCCAGCTTCAACGTCATGGCTCATTAACACATCACCGGCTTGGTTAATCACATTAACCGTACCAGTAGCTTTAATTTCAAAGGTTTTATCGTGGCTGCCGTATTCTTCTGCTTTTTGAGCCATTAAGCCCACGTTAGGTACGCTGCCCATAGTTGTTGGATCAAATGCACCGTGCTTTTTACAGAACGAAATCGTTTCTTGATAAACACCAGCGTAACAACGATCTGGGATCATTGCTTTGGTGTCTTGTAACTGGCCATCAGGACCCCACATTTTCCCCGAAGAACGGATAGCTGCAGGCATTGATGCATCAATAATGATGTCACTAGGTACGTGTAAGTTAGTGATACCTTTATCAGAATCAACCATCGCAAGTGCTGGACGAGCAGCATAAACAGCAGCAATATCTGCTTCAATTTCGTTACGTTTAGCTTCTGGTAACGTGCTAATTTTGGCATAAACATCACCAAAACCATTGTTTACATCAACGCCTAGCTCAGCAAATAATTTACCGTGCTTATCGAACACATCTTTAAAGAACACTTTAACGGCAAGACCAAATAATATTGGGTCAGACACTTTCATCATGGTCGCTTTAAGGTGTAAAGATAGTAAAACATCTTCAGATTTTGCCGCTTCGATTTCACGAGCATAAAAATCCACTAACGCTTTTTTGCTCATCACTGATGAGTCAATAATTTCGTCCGCTAATAACGCTAAGCCGCTTTTCAATACAACGTCTTTGCCGTCTTGTTGAGTCAACACGATATTGACTTTATCAGCTGCCGCTAGAGTGACAGACTGCTCACTGCCATAGAAGTCGCCTTCGTTCATATGAGCAACGTGAGACTTAGAGTCGCTGGCCCATTTACCCATTGAATGTGGGTTTTTCTTGGCGTAGTTTTTCACTGACGTTGGTGCTCGACGATCTGAGTTACCTTCACGTAATACTGGGTTTACCGCGCTACCTTTAATTTTATCATAACGCGATTGAGCTTCAACTTCTGCGTCATTTTTAGGCTCATCAGGATAGTTAGGAATGTCATAACCTTTTGCTTGAAGTTCAGCAATACAGGCTTTTAACTGCGGAATTGATGCACTAACGTTAGGTAATTTAATGATGTTAGCTTCTGGCTTATTAGCCAATTCGCCTAATTCGGTTAGCGCATCAGCAATTTTTTGCTCTGCGGTTAACTTTTCAGGGAAGTTAGCAATAACACGACCTGACAAAGAGATATCGCGCGTTTCAACTTTTACGCCAGCAGCGTTAGTGAAAGTGCGGATAATCGGTAATAAAGACAGCGTGGCAAGTGCCGGTGCTTCGTCGGTTTCTGTGTATATGATCGTTGGAGTGTTATCTTTCATTTTGTTTCCTACATTATTGTAAATTTATAATTTATTAGAATAAATTGCGTAAGCATTTGACGGGCTTTGGTGGATAACACTCGCACAAGTTAACCGTGGTCAGCGACCATGGCACACTTTTTTATAAGCCAAGTATGTGAAATCCCCTATCCCTTTATTATTATATTTTGTTCTCAAACCTCTGAGATTTAGCGGTTAAAGCCGATATCTCAGAATGATAAATTAGGTACAGATCACAATTTTTAGGCGGACATCATAGATCATTCTTAGTAATTTTCAAATTCCACTAAGGGCGAATACGCAGTAAACTACCATAAATAGATTTATATTCGTTCACTTTTCACTCACTTGTATTAGCAAAGGATGTTAACCATACCTTTATGTCAAAAATCGGTAAATTCAGTCAATTTAAAAAAACATCTACTTACAGAACTGGCGCGTCTACAAAACCAGTTAATTCAGAGGCAACAAGTGCGACAGCCAATCGTGGCAGGGCAAAATCGCGACCGCCACAAAAACCACGGCCTGAAAATCCCGTCATCGTATTATTTAACAAGCCATTTGACGTGTTGTGCCAATTTACCGATGAAGCAGGCCGACAAACATTAAAAGACTTTATTCCAGTAGCCGATGTTTACGCAGCAGGACGTTTAGACCGTGATAGTGAAGGTTTGCTATTGCTTACCAACGACGGACAATTGCAGGCAAAGCTTACCCAGCCATCGCAAAAAACCTTTAAAACCTATTGGGTTCAAGTGGAAGGCGAACCATCAGATGAGGCAATCAATGCCTTATGTAATGGGGTTGAATTAAAAGACGGCATGACATTACCGGCTAAAGTTTGCGTAATGACATCTCCTGATATTTGGCCAAGAACCCCGCCGGTGCGAGAGCGTAAAGCCATTCCAACAACCTGGCTTGAAGTGCAAATTTGTGAAGGTCGAAATCGCCAAGTCAGAAGAATGACCGCACATGTAGGTCACCCAACCTTAAGATTAATCCGTTATAAAATAGGCCAATGGTGTCTAGATGATTTACCAAATGGTGAATACAAAGTGATCAGCACGGCAATGTAATCGCTGGCAGACGCTTTATACAAGAGGGAAATATGACTGAACGCTATAAACCTAATACTACTGTAGCTTGCGTGATCCACTGCCAAGGTAAATTTTTATTGGTTGAAGAATGCATCAACGGTGAGGTTAAATTTAACCAACCAGCGGGGCATTTAGAGGCCAATGAATCGATTATTGCAGCATGCGCTCGTGAAATTGTTGAAGAAACGGGACTTGATCTGACACCACAAGCCTTAGTAGGGATCTATCAATTTCGGGCAGCTACAGATTTAGCCTTTGTTCGTTATACATTTTGTATTGAGCTGGCCGAGCAACAACACGCCACACCAGGTGATAATGCCATTACCGCTACCCATTGGCTTAATCTTGCAGACATCATTGCCCTTGGCAACCAGCTTCGTAGCCCATTAGTGCTAAAAAGTATTGAAGATTTTTTACAACAAACGGATAAAAACCATTCCGCACAGCACACGCCGTTATCGTTGCTCAATGTCGATTATTTTTAATGGCTTGTATTAGGCTATTTGTATGTGCCTCAAGATAGCCCATTAAGCGAATGCGTGATAGAATACGCGCCGCACAAATGTCGTATTAATTGACCGTTTACCAATTAATCTCTTCGATATGTGCAACTATAATCTCTGCGATATTCGCAACTAATAGTATTCAAGTTAACGACTAGCAAAAATCTAGCACAATCGCCTTGAAACATCGGCATTGCGGCACAATATATACATTATCTTTCTTCAAGGTTTTTAGGATTTATGACATCACTCAGCCCTACTTCAAACGGAAAAAAAGTCATTGTCGGCATGTCCGGCGGTGTGGACTCTTCAGTATCAGCTTACTTGTTAATGCAGCAAGGCTACGAAGTTGAAGGTCTGTTTATGAAGAACTGGGAAGAAGACGATACTGATGAATATTGCGCTGCAGCAGATGATTTAAAAGATGCTCAAGCGGTTTGCGACAAGCTAGGTATAAAAATGCACACCGTCAATTTTGCTGCCGAATACTGGGATAACGTATTCGAATACTTCTTAGCAGAATACAAAGCAGGCCGCACGCCTAATCCCGATATCATGTGTAATAAAGAAATCAAATTTAAAGCATTTCTTGAATTTGCCGACGACATTTTAGATGCTGATTATATCGCCATGGGCCATTATGTTCGTCGTCGTGATAATAGCGATGGCAGCGTTGAAATGCTCCGTGGGGTTGATGGCAATAAAGACCAAAGTTACTTCTTATACACCTTAAGCCACGAACAAGTTGCCCGTAGCTTGTTCCCTGTCGGTGAACTTGAAAAACATCAAGTACGCGAAATAGCCCAAAAATTGGGACTCATTACTCACGACAAAAAAGACAGCACTGGCATATGCTTTATTGGTGAACGTAAATTTACTGACTTCTTAGCAACGTATTTACCAGCACAACCTGGTGATATCGAAACATCGGAAGGTGAAGTGATTGGGACACATCAAGGGTTGATGTATCACACACTTGGACAACGCAAAGGCCTTGGCATTGGTGGACTGAAAAACAGCAATGAAGACCCATGGTATGTGGTCGAAAAAGATTTAGTCCGTAATGTGCTTATTGTGGCGCAAGGTGGCAATCACCCTCGTTTAATGTCAACGGGTATGACTGTCAATCAGCTCCATTGGGTTGATCGTAAAGGTCCAGCCAATAACAGCACGATTACGGTAAAGACCCGTTATCGTCAACGTGATGTTGGATGTACCCTCACCTATGATGACGCAGACAATATTACGGTGATGTTTGATGAGGCGGTTGCCGCAGTGACCCCAGGGCAATCAGCCGTGTTTTATGATGATGACATCTGTTTAGGTGGCGGCATAATCGATACTTTAATTCGAGGATAATCCGTGAGCCAAACTCCAGACAACATCTTGTTTGAACGCACTATGGCCTTCGCGGGTATTTTACAAGCGATTGGCCAAGTGCAGTATTTAGCACGCCACGGCGAAAGTGACAAAGACGCCTTAGCTGCTACGCTTAATACTATTTTAGTCACAGAGCCTGAATCGACAGTTGAGGTCTATCAAGATAAAGCCATTTTAGATAATGGCTACCAACTGATTCAAAATCAGCTCGGCGATGGCAGTAACAAAGATGTCGAAACCACTCGTTACTTAGTTGGCGTATTAGCGCTTGAACGTAAGCTTGCCCGCTCGCCCAATGGTTTGGGTATGCTGGCAGAGCGCATCAATCAAGTGCATCGCCAACTGGCACATTTTGCGATTACCGATGAACAAGTACTTGCCAATTTTGCCAGTATTTACAGTGATATCATCAGTGAATTAGGCCCTAAATTACAAATATCAGGTAATCCCGATTGCTTAAAACAGCCTCAGGTGCAAAACAAAATTCGTGCGTTACTGCTTGCTGCAATGCGCAGTGCGGTATTATGGCGCCAATTAGGTGGCAAACGCCGCCATTTAGTGTTTGCCCGTAAGGCCATATTTGATACAGCAAAACAAAGCCAAAATAACAATTAATCGAATCACCCTACAACAAAGTTCATCAAGGAGCTTCAAATGGATCTTTCCGCACTAACTGCTATCTCTCCGGTAGACGGTCGTTATGGTAGTAAAACCGCCTCATTACGAGGGATTTTCAGCGAGTTCGGTCTTACTAAGTACCGTGTTCAAGTTGAAATCAACTGGTTAAAGCTATTATCTAGCTGCCCAGAGATTGAAGAAGTTCCCCCTTTTAGCGAAACCGCCCTTGCCGTGTTAGACAGCATCAAGGACAACTTTAGCGAACAAGACGCCCTGCGCGTTAAAGAAATTGAAAGCACCACCAATCACGACGTTAAAGCGGTTGAGTACTTTATTAAAGAACAAATTGCCAATAATGCCGAGTTAGTCGCCATTGATGAATTTGTCCATTTTGCCTGTACCTCTGAAGACATTAACAACTTATCTCATGGCTTAATGTTAAAAGAAGCGCGTGAACAAGTGCTAGTGCCGCATTGTCAGCAGATTATTGATGCGATCAAAAAATTAGCGCATGACAATAAAAGCGTGCCGTTAATGTCACGCACCCACGGCCAGCCAGCATCGCCATCAACGTTAGGCAAAGAAATGGCTAACGTTGCGGTACGTTTAGATCGCCAATTAAACCAAATCAACGCTGTTGAAATTATGGGTAAAATTAACGGTGCAGTCGGTAACTACAACGCACACATCTCTGCATACCCAGAAGTAAACTGGCATGAGTTGTCACAGCGTTTTGTCACCAGCCTTGGCATTAATTGGAACGCGTATACCACTCAGATTGAGCCACATGATTACATTGCTGAATTGTTCGATGCCATTGCTCGTTTCAACACCATCCTAATCGATTTTGATCGTGATATTTGGGGTTATGTTGCACTAGGCCACTTTAAGCAGCGCACTATCGCAGGCGAAATTGGTTCATCAACGATGCCGCACAAAGTCAACCCAATTGATTTTGAAAACTCTGAAGGCAACTTAGGTATCGCTAACGCGCTAATGCAGCACTTAGCTGCTAAATTACCCGTTTCAAGATGGCAACGTGACCTAACTGACTCAACCGTATTGCGTAACTTAGGCGTGGGTATGGCTCACTCGTTAATTGCATATCAAGCAACCTTGAAAGGCATTAGCAAGTTAGAAGTGAATGAAGCACAACTTTTAGCTGAATTAGACAAAAACTGGGAAGTATTGGCCGAGCCAGTGCAAACCGTAATGCGTCGTTACGGTATTGAAAAACCGTATGAGAAGTTAAAAGAACTGACGCGTGGCAAACGTATTGATGCCGCACAACTTGCAGTATTCATCGATGGTCTTGAATTACCAGAGCACGTAAAAGTTGAATTGAAAAAAATGACCCCAGCAAACTACATTGGCCGCGCAGAAGCCTTTGTTGATGAGCTAAAATAGTCTTATAAGCTTATACATACCATTAGCGGTCGCATATGTGGCCGCTTTTTTATTGTATTACCACTCGTTAATTATCTCGACCTGAGGTCAATGATGTACACATTAAATATTGATACCCAAGCCTTTATTAAACAGCATTGGCAGCAAAAACCACTTGTAATCAAACAGGCTTTTGTCGACTTTCAAGATCCTATCGCCGCAGATGAACTTGCCGGCCTAGCCTGTGAAGAAGAAATATCATCACGCGTTGTGGTCACAAAAGGTGATGACTGGGACGTAGTCCAAGGTCCATTTGAAGACTACGACCAATTTGGTGAAGACAACTGGCAGCTATTAGTTCAAGCCGTAAACCATTGGTACCCTGACTCACAGGCTTTAGTCGAAGCATTTCGATTTTTACCAGACTGGCGCTTTGATGACTTAATGGCATCATTTGCCACGCCAGGTGGTGGTGTTGGGCCGCATATCGATAACTACGATGTGTTTATCATTCAAGGTGATGGCGAACGTCGTTGGAAAGTGGGCGACAAGGGTCAACATAAGCGTCGTGGTGATAACCCTAACTCACCGCTAGTTGACGACTTCGAACCTATCATCGATGTGGTATTACAAAAAGGCGATGTACTTTACATTCCACCAGGGTACCCACACTGCGGCGAAACATTATCGCTAGCCTTGTCATATTCGATTGGTTTTAGAGCGCCTAGTCAGCAAGAATTATTAACTGAACTCGCTGATAGTTTAATCGACAGCAACCAAGGCCAAAAACGTTTTAATTCTGTGGATGAGCCAGCAACACCAGGGATGATTAGCCAATCTCACCAGCAGGGTATTATGGATTTATTGACCCAATTGGCTCAAGATCCAGCCAGCTATCAAACCATGCTAGGTAAGCTACTGAGTCAAAATCGTTTCGAACTTGATATCTGTGAAGGCGAAGAGCCATTAACGGCCGATGAGTTATTGGAAGCGATTGAGCAAGGCGCGATAATTCAACGCATTGGTGGTTTGAAAGTATTGCAGTTAGAAAATGATAATGAGCAGCGTTTGTTTATTAATGGTGAAGTGTACACCTTTACTAATGTTACAAATGACATGTTACAACTATTGGCTAACCAGGTAAGGATCACGCCTGAAGAGGCAGGTTTATTCACAGCCAACCCAGCGGCAATGGATGTTCTAACCGAATTACTCAATCAAGGGTTATTCTATTTAGCCGAAGACGATTGCGAGTAATCATTAGCATATAAGTCACTGAGCTTGATGGCGGCTATCAACAAGAGCTCATCGATATGATCCATCAAGCTCAAGATAATAAAAAAAGGCACTGTGAGTGCCTTTTTTATGCTTATTACTTCAAGTTACTAGTGGCTTAGGGCATTACCCCCACAGTTTCTCATCTTGATTCATTTTATATAAGCTTTCTGCTCGCGACACCAATAATTGTGCAAACTTAAGTTGAGTAGGATCTTTGGTTACACCCGACTTGTGCAAGTTCTCTGCTTTAAGTTGCCACATCATTGAAAAATGTCTAATCGCATCACGAGCTGTTGCCGCGACTTTCACATCAACATAATCCGAAGGTAAATCACCTGACATTACCCAAAATGTTTGTTTTTTAGGTTGCTTCGATTCCATCTTCCAAATGGCTAAATAAGGAGCAAGATAACGGCTTTCGTCAGCAAGTACTTTACTTGGGATCACCCCTTTCTCAGCCAAAAAACGGTTCGCCTTTTGAAATTGAGTACGAACCCACTCTTGTCTTAATGCCTCAGGCTCTGGTGTTGGCTGTGCAACCGGCTCTGCTACTTCTTCAGTCATAATACTTCCTATCTTATTGTTATATTACAGGTTAGAACAAAAATGCAACCTGATATTCAATCTCAAAAACACTGATGCAACATAAGTTACTTTACGTTTACGTAAGGTGGCAAGCTAAATTTCCACATCAATGACAAAAATAACTAAATCATGCTTTGTTGAGAGTATCGCTAAATGCTATCGTGCTGCAATAAATATAACAAGCAGTCGTTTGCGCCTTTTGTACTCAATTAACAGAAGGTGTGAGAACTTTACTTTAACAAGCTAGCAAGCGGAGATGTCACGTGGCAGTTTTTAATCATGTTTCGTTCGATGAACACGAACAAGTGGTCTTTTGTCATGATAAACAAAGTGGTTTAAAAGCCATAATTGCAGTCCATAACACTAACCTAGGCCCTGCCGTAGGTGGTTGTCGTATGTGGAACTATCAATCGGATGATGAAGCCTTAACAGACGTATTACGTCTTTCTCGTGGAATGACTTATAAAAATGCGTTAGCCGGTCTCACCATGGGTGGCGGTAAAGCAGTGATCATCGCCGATCCTAAAACAACCGACCGCGAAGCGTTATTCCTTGCATTTGGGCGCTTTGTGAACAGTTTAGGTGGCAAATATTATTCTGCAGAAGACGTTGGCGTATCGACATCAGACATCATGATAGCCAGTCGTGAAACTGAATTTGTTGCTGGACTTGAAGGTAAATCAGGCGATCCATCGCCACTTACCGCGTTAGGCACGTACCTTGGCATTAAAGCCGCCGTAAAACATCAACGCGGCATTGATAGCCTAAAGGGAATTAAAGTCTCTGTGCAAGGCGTGGGACACGTTGGTTATTACTTGTGTAAGCATTTACATGATGCAGGCGCTGAACTCATTGTTACCGACATTCATCAAGCCTCGCTTGACCGTGTTGCAACCGAATTTGGTGCAACCGTTGTTGCTCCACAAGATATCTATACCCAGGATGTTGATGTCTATGCGCCTTGTGCATTAGGTGCAACACTTAACGACACAACCTTGCCATTACTAAAAGCGACCATTGTTGCCGGTTGTGCCAATAACCAGTTAGCTGAAGTTCGCCACGGTGAAAAACTCAAGCAAATGGGTATTCTGTACGCGCCAGATTATGTGATTAATGCTGGCGGTATTATCAATGTGTCATTTGAGAAAAACTATGACGCTGCAGCCTCTACCGCCAAGGTTGAGCAGATTTACAATACCCTGCTGACTATTTTTGAACGTGCTGATAGCGAGAACCGCACTACCGGTTCTGTAGCCGATGAAATGGCTAAAGCAATTATTGATGCCGCAAGATAGTTAATCAGCTTGATATTAAGGCTTTTGAATCCCTTAATATAACTTTATAAACATGCATTTATAAAAATCAATTTATAAACATAACTTTATAAAAAAAGCTAAAAGGAAATGCCTGTGCATTTCCTTTTTTATTACTCTTCCCTCCAGATATTGCTGGTTACGGGTTCATCAAGTTGCAACAAATCGTTCACCTTAGCGTCAAATAACTGCCCTACTCTACATCAACACTGACGCAATCTGTGTATTAGGGTGAATGACGGATGATCTCACACAGCAAAAAAAGCAATCAACAACGGCAACCTTTATCTCACTTAACGCATAGTGACAAAATTCAGCATTTTCATGCGTTGTGGATATCGGATGTTCATCTAGGCAGCATTGATTGTAAAGCAGACTTTTTATTACATTTCCTCAATCATAGCCAATGCCAATACTTGTATTTAGTCGGTGACATTGTCGATATCTGGGCACTGAAAAAACGTGTTTATTGGCCCGACAGCCACAATAAAGTGATACAAAAAATCCTCGAACTGGCCAGTAGTGGCACCCAAGTTATTTACATACCAGGTAATCATGATGAGGCTTTCAAAGATTATGCCGACAGTCATTTCAGAGGTATTACCCTCGTTAAACAGCATATTCATCAGTCTCTGAGTGGTAAACGTTTTTTAATACTTCATGGCGATCAATTTGACTCACAAGTATGTGTTAGTCGTACCTACGCAAAATTAGGCGACCATTTATATGATGTGTTGTTGTGGCTAAATCGTCAGTTACACAGAGTAAGAAGCCGCCTAGGATATCCATATTGGTCACTAGCCAGCTACATAAAACTCCGCGTCAACAAAGCTCAGCAAGCCATTAACCAATACCGAGATGCCGTACTGCGCTATGCCATTAAAAAACAAGTCGACATGGTGATATGTGGCCATATTCATCAGCCAGAATTATCACAGCATACGATTAATAACCACATCATCACTTACGCAAATGATGGTGATTGGGTTGAAAATTGTACTCTCATAGCAGAGACAGAATCTGGAGATGTGCAGTTGCTTAAGTGGGATGAACAAACGTTGCAAGCTACAGCAGTAAACACGATTGATTTTGGCAGTTCAGAGGCTGCATCAATCATCACGCCCCAAAAACAGCACGTTGCATAAATAAGGCTAAAATATGATTTTTACTGTCGATAATGTGGTTGAAAAAAACCTGCCAAATGTGCATAACAAGCCTTGGTTAGCCGTGCCGACTAAAGCCATGTTACGTTACTTGCTTCATGAAAAGCAGTGTAATGACATTGCAAACGAACATGCGCATTTATCCGGGGTCGATTTTGTTGAACAAATTCTTGCCTGTTTGAATTTCAGTTACAGCGTCCCCAATAACGAAATTGAAAATATTCCCATTGAAGGTCGAGTGGTGATCTACGCCAATCACCCTATCGGTTCACTTGATGCGCTGGCATTAATCAAACTGATTAGTCAGGTGAGACCAGACATCAAGGTCGTTGCCAATGAATTACTAATGGCCATTAAACCGCTTCATTCCATTTTATTGCCAGTACGTAACATGACTGGTGGAACACCGAAACAGCACTTAAATGAAATTCATCATCACCTCAAAAATGAAGGTGCGGTATTGATTTTCCCCTCAGGTGAAGTATCGCGTTTACGCCCTACGGGTGTCACTGACTTACATTGGCACAGCGGATTTTTAAAAATGGCTCGCGCCTGTAATGCGCCGCTTTTACCTATGTATGTTGATGCAAAGAACTCCGCTACATTTTATGGTGCTTCAATGATTTACAAACCATTAGCGACGTTATTGCTGGTCAAAGAAATGTTTAAACAAATGGATCATGTTATGCCAGTGCGGATTGGCCAATTAATAGCAAAAGAAGTTGTCAGCACTCAAGACTTTCCGCTTAAAACTAAAGTGAATCTGCTTAAAAATCATTTATATCGCATTGGTAAAAATCGCAGTCCGTTATTCATTACCCAAAATGCCATTGCTCATCCTGAAAAACGCAGTGAGCTACAACAAGCATTACAACAATGCGAATTGCTCGGTAAAACCCAAGACAATAAACAAATCTATTTATACAAACATACTCACAGCAGTCCGATTATGCGTGAGATTGGCCGGCTTCGTGAAATCGCCTTCAGAGCCGTGGGCGAAGGTACCGGTAAACGTCGCGATACCGATAAATATGATAATCACTATTTTCATTTAGTGTTATGGGATAAAGACGAATTAGAGATTGTGGGTGCCTATCGTTTTGCCAGTGCCAAAATGCTCCACGAATCCATTGGTAAAAATGCGCTGTATAGCCAATCACTATTTGAATACCACGATGCGTTTGCTCCCTATTTTGACCAAGGACTCGAACTTGGCCGCAGCTTTGTGCAACCTAAATATTGGGGCCGCCGTAGTTTAGAATATTTGTGGCAAGGTATTGGTGCGTTTTTGATTAAAAACCCACAGTATCGTTACCTCTTTGGGCCTGTGTCGCTAAGCGATAGTCTACCTGTTCCCGCCAAAGAGATGCTGGTGTTTTTTTACCAACACCACTTCGCCACCAAACACGTTTTAGCGACTTCATTTAATTCATATCAATTCACCGACGAACGTCAGCATCAATTGCATCAGTTATTTAATGGCGATGACTATGCTGAGAACTTTAAAATACTCAAACGGACGCTATCGAATATGGGTGTATCAGTACCGACGTTATTTAAGCAATATGGCGAATTGTGCGACAACAATGGCGTACAATTTCTCGACTTTGGTATTGATGCAGAGTTTGGAGACTGTATCGATGGTTTAGTGTTAGTCGATATTCATCAGTTAAAGCCGATAAAATATCAAAAATACTTGGCTGGTCATTTACCTGAAAACAAAATTGCATCTTGACCAGATACAAGCTTATAACGTGAGTAAGTCGTTGTCATTGGCCGTTAAATGATTGTTACACTGATATTTATCTGATATAAAAGAATAAATACGTGGAGAATCGCTTATGACAACTGCTACTGAATTGTTGACAGAGACATTACCTGATAACCCGACTAAACATCTCTGTGTCGCGGACATCATGACTACGCGAGTGGTTACCATAGAGATGGATGACAGGCTGACACTGGCAAAAGAAATTTTTGACAACGTAAGCTTTCATCATCTACTCGTGGTTGATAACGAGCAATTGAGTGGCATATTGTCTCATCGGGACTTTCTACGGGCGCTCAGTCCTAATATCGGTACCGCTGCTGAATTAATTCGAGACACTGAAACCCTGCATAAAAGGGTTCATCAAGTCATGACTCACAATCCATTCACTATCGCCCCTCATTGCAATATCAACCAAGCAACCAGACTTATTTTAGACCACGATATAGGGTGTTTACCGGTATTAGACAACAACACCATCGTGGGCATTATTACTTGGAAAGATCTATTGAAGGCCTATTACGTGAAGTAAATGGTCTGCTTTTCATCTATTTAATCGTTAACAAAAAATAGTCTGCCTGTTACTACTGTATTTTTGAACTGTTCTTTTGATCTGTTCTTTTGATCGAATACTCATGTATAAGTTCCGTATATTATCCGTATATTCCGACAATACAACCCTGCTTCATTTATCATCAACCGCTAATATTTAAATGCCGAAAAATCATATTTTGGCAAT
Source organism: Shewanella sp. S1-58-MNA-CIBAN-0166 (assembly GCF_040310085.1). Lineage (NCBI taxonomy): Bacteria > Pseudomonadati > Pseudomonadota > Gammaproteobacteria > Alteromonadales > Shewanellaceae > Shewanella > Shewanella sp. S1-58-MNA-CIBAN-0166. The sequence goes on from NZ_JBEOPN010000007.1 coordinate 79,576, forward strand.
AGCTCTTCCAAAAAATAAATATTACTAAGCTTGCCAACTAGATAGCTTCATTTCGTAAATTGTTCATATTTATATGCTGGAAAATGTCACATTACTCTGCTTTTATTAGACACAGGGCTCGTGGCTATCATGTGATAAGGACAGCATTATGATTAAGTTTACATACCACCTCAATCAAGACAACATTGAGTTGCAAGCGAGTAATTGGTGCGGACTAGAACGAGTATTTATTAATGGCAAAGTGGTGTCACGCAAGTTCAACTTTGGTTTACAAAGCATGCATGATGTACTGCTTAATAATGGCAAAAAGTGTCGTTTTCAATTAATAGTCGATCCACAAACAGAATTAGTCTCTTGCCGTATTTACAAACAAAACCAATTGGTGACTATTTTAAATCAAGGTAAAAAACAGCTACAAAAAAGCCAGTTCCTAATCGAAACTAGCTTCGTTGTTGTATGTGTTGGCATGCTCAGCTTGTATTGGTTAACTTAAGTTAAACATAACCAATGAGATTGGTATAACACAAGCTGGCTTAGGTATTAACCTATGGTGAAATCAAGCTGAACGGTAGATTTTGCTTCTGTTGGCTTACCATCAACAAATTTAGGCGCATAACGCCATTGACTAAGCGCTTCTATCGATTCTTTTTCAAACTGGGTGCCACCTTTAGAGTCAATGATCTCAGGTGATTTAACAAAACCATTTTCATCAACTGTAAACTCAACTTGCACCCAACCAGATTTTCTTCTTTGGGCATATGATTGCGGGTATTTTGGTGGTTTTCTAAATAACGGGGTTTGTTCTTGTTGGTCATTCCATGGCGTCATTTTACCAATCGCAATACAATGCTCAGTGGCTTTATCTCCTAGGCCTTTTTGCTCATACAGTTTCACTAACAAGGCATGCGCACGAAGTTCATAAGGATGACTATAAGGTAATGCCTGATATTGTTTGATAACTTCAACTAAATTTGTAATTGCTTGACTTGGCTTACCCATGGAATCATATAACGCAGCAACGAGGTAAGTAGCATCAACTCGTTTAATGGCATCTTCTGGTAACTTACTGGTATAAATATCGTAAGCGTCAAACGCCAAAGTTCTCACTGTGCGGGTATAATACTCGGTATGCGATAAGCGATGAAACGTAATGAGTTTTACTTCGGCAACCGTTAACTCATTGTCAGCTTTTTCTGCAATCTCTATTGCTTCAAATAATAACGTTTTCGCGTATTTATCATCTGTTGTCGATTCAGCTAACCCAATCAAAGGATCGATTAACTCGATACCATTATCGGTCACGTTTTCACGGTATACAGCTAATGCAGAAGTAAATAATTGATGCGCCTTAAGCGTCGCGTCATCTTCAATAACACGGCCTTGATTCTTTTTCTTAGGTTCAACCATTACCGCATTTGCATAATTAATGGCTAACTTAGCGCTATCAAAGCTGTCGTGACCGAATTTAATTTGACCTAACTCATAGGCTTGCTGCGCATATTTCAGCGTATCTTGGTTGTTGTGGTTTTCAACAGAAACATTGTATTGCTGGTAAGCGTGTGAAAAAGCTTCTGTATTTGCTGGTTCAGCATAAGCAAGTTGGCTCATAAAAGCCGCTGCTATCGATAAGCGTAAAAGTGTCTTCATAACGTTCTAAATCCTTTTTGATTTTATCCTTAACCTTTTCTCGCACTTCGCAAAATACTGGTCGAGTAATATTTTAATAAACAGCCCTCCACTTTTACCCATTTTTATGACCTACGTCAACTTACTGCAAATAATTGTAAACAATATGTTGTGAAATATTGTTCCATAGGCACACTAATTTAGTTGCTGGCTATTTATGTCAGCGAAACCATTACAGGAGCTAAGATGTCAGCCATCATCAAATTGCTCCAAGCGATGTTAAGCAGCTTCAAAGACCTTATACCCATTATCTTAGTGGTCAGTTTTTTTGAAATATTTGTGCTTCATCAAGCGCCTGCACAACTTGGATCTATTCTTGTGGGTGTGGTGTTTATTGTATTGGGACTGACCTTTTTTGTATTTGGTTTGGAAATGGGTTTATTTCCGATTGGCGAATCACTGGCTGAAGCATTAGCACGAAAAGGCAGTGTGTTTTGGTTAGTTATTTTCTCATTCTCGTTAGGTTTTGGCACCACATTAGCAGAACCTGCTCTTACGGCTGTTGCAAACGAAGCGGCACAGGTTGCCGCGAATGCTGGTGCGATAGAGTCAAACCAACAAGCCATGAGCTCCTATGCAATGGGCTTACGATTAACCGTCGCTATCTCGGTTGGTCTGGCCATTTTACTTGGGGTCATTCGTATTCTTAAGGGATGGCCAATCCATTACCTCATTATTGGCGGTTACGTGTTGGTGATGATCCTCACCAGCTTTGCACCAGCCAACATTATTGGTATCGCTTATGATTCTGGTGGCGTCACCACATCGACCATTACAGTCCCTTTAGTCACTGCACTAGGGGTTGGCCTGGCAAGCGTCATTAAAGGTCGTAATCCGATGGTAGATGGCTTTGGATTAATTGCTTTTGCCAGTCTTAGTCCAATGATTTTTGTATTGCTATACGGCATGGTGTTTTTGCAGTGATCGCTATCGCCAATAAAATGAGGAGTGGTTTTGCTAAATGAACTGATTAGCACTTTATTACTGACTGCTCGTGATGTCATACCTATTGCGATAATTCTATTTGGCTTTCAGCTGGGCGTGCTTAAACGCCCAATAAACCAATGGCGTAAAGTATTGCTTGGATTTGTTTATGTGATTATCGGCCTCACCTTCTTTCTCGTGGGTTTACAATTGGCGCTATTCCCTATCGGTGAGAGCATGGCCAATCAACTGACCACCAGCGAGTTTTTACACCCTGATGGTGGCAATGAGCCGTATATTTGGCAAGACTACTTTTGGGTTTATGTGTTTGCCGCCGCAATCGGTTTTAGCACCACCATCGCAGAACCGTCATTAATTGCAGTGGCCATCAAAGCCAACCAAGTCTCTGGTGGCACCATTGGCATTCAAGGTCTGCGAATGTCAGTGGCATTTGGCGTGGCGATTGGGATTACGTTAGGCTGTTTTCGTATTGTGGTTGGTGATCCCATCCACTATTACATTATGGCCGGCTATGTTGTGGTGGTCATTCAAACCTTTTATGCCCCCAAAATGATTGTCCCTTTAGCTTATGACTCTGGTGGCGTAACCACCTCAACGGTAACGGTACCGTTAGTCGCGGCATTAGGACTTGGGCTTGCCACCAATGTTGAAGGCCGCAATCCATTAATTGATGGCTTTGGCTTGATTGCCTTTGCCAGTTTATTTCCGATGATCACTGTAATGGGTTACGCCCAAGCGGTTGACTATTTATCCAAACGAAAAGCCACTAAGGAGTAACCTATGCGCTTTAAATTAATTGTCGCCTTTGTCGACGATGACTGTACCGATAAGGTACTTGATGCAGCGCGTGTTGCAGGTGCAACGGGTGCCACGGTAATTAATCATGCTCGCGGTGAAGGCTTAGAAAAAAAGAAAACCTTTATGGGGCTTACCTTAGATGTTCAGCGTGATGTGATTTTATGGTTGGTAGAAGAACACATGAGCCGCAACATTCTCGAAACCATTTCAAATGTAGGTGAATTTGACACTAATTCAGGCAAAGGTATTGCGATACAAATTGATGTTGAGGATGCCGTTGGTGTGGCCCATCAGGTTCAAAAGTTGAGTAAAGACATTGAGGATCAAATATGAGTAGCACAACCCCTATACGTAACCGCGACGTCATGAATAACCAGTACGTCATGGTTGATGGTATGCACACAGTGGCCGAAGCGATCCAAGAAGCCATTAGCAATAACGTGAATATATTAGTGGTAAATAAACGCAATGAGCATGACGAATTCGGCATGGTACTCATGAGCGATATCGCCCGCAAAGTGTTAGCCAAAGACAAGTCACCAGAGCGTACCAACATTTACGAAATCATGATAAAGCCAGTGCTTTCATTGTCTGCTGATATGGACGTACGCTACACGGCTCGACTTTTTGAACGTTTTAATATCAATAAAGCGCCGGTGATTGAAGCAGGTGAGATTTTAGGTTTTGTCACTTATGACAATATTGTACTTAAGGGGATGATTAAAAAATAATATCAATATACTACAGCGGGGCATTTTAGCGTGATGAAGCGGAACAGATTTCATGATCAGTGAGCCTAACCGCAACCTAACTGATTGGCTGACTTTGCCCTACAACTCGATCTATGCTTGTTAAATTTTCCGGTATTTCACAGACAATATTACGTCCACTATTTTTAGCTCTGTATAATGCTATATCGGCAATTTTGGTGAGGTCTTCTAATTTTGTCATTTGATTATTACACTCTGCAACACCAAAGCTTGCGGTTATTGATAACGAACATCCATCATGTAACACAACCATTTTTTCAATTTTTTTACGCATAAAATTAGCCAGTTGAATAGCCGCTAATTTGTCGGTATTAGGTAAAAAAATAATAAATTCTTCTCCACCCCAACGCGCTAACACGTCACTATTTCTAATATGTTGCTTTAGTGTATCGGCAATACTTTTAAGGGTGGCATCACCTACAGCATGACCATAATCATCGTTTATTGTTTTAAACCAATCGATATCTAACAGGATCATCGAAAATGTTTTTTGTTCTCTCATGCCAAGATCCCACAGAGGACTGGCATTGACAATAAAAGCACGACGATTATATAACCCGGTTAAATGATCTACTTGCGCGATGACTTCGGCTGTAATCCGCGCTTTATCAACTTGTTTTAAATTAAACGCTAACGCCAAGGCTAAAATAAACATTTCAATCAGCATGCCTACTTCAATACTGTGAAATAACATCGTGTTATACGGAATAGCACCCCAAGTTGTTGCGGCAGAAAGGGCTGCACCACCCGCACCTAAAAATACCGCAGGGATAAAAAATTTGACCATTGCATGGCCATTTCTTAAGGCTAAAAAACCTAAGCTAATAAAAATAACGACTAATAATGAAGTCAATGCCACACCAACATTAACGGCGAGTAATTGATCTGCGTATATAAACAGCGACACAACTAACAACACCAGACAGGCGTATATCGTTTTATTAAAACGATATACGTTAGGTAAATAGACTTTTAATTTAAGGAACTCAAAGCAAAACGCGATACCGAAAATGATGTAACAATATAAAAAAAGTATCATTGCCCAGCGCTGCACAAACAAATTTTCTGGCCAGATAACTTTAAAACCATGGCCCGTGTAAGCGATATTTAAACTTAAAAATGACAATAAATACAAAGAATAATATATATAGCTACTGTCTTTTAAGCTTACAGAAAGCACAATGTTATAAACGAATAAGATAAAAAAAGCGCCGTATAAAAAACCATAAAAATAATTCGTCACTTCTAAATTACTTTGAATGATTTCTTCGGTCGTTAAATACAGTGGGATCAACAAAGGGTCTTTTGACTCAAACCGCATTAACACCTGAGTTATACCGGGTTTAAATACATGCGGTTGAGCTACCATTCGAGTTTGATTTGTTCGCAGGCTAAAGGGGATGGCGTCACCCGTAAATGCTTTTTCTATTACCTGACTCTGTCGAATAAAATAGAAATCTGCGTGATCTAACCAAGCAGAGTCGAGATAAAAAAACTTTTTTAGTGGTTTTTTTGTTGAATTATTAATCAACGCAGACACCCAAAGTACATCATGAGTAAAACCAAAACTGACTTTTCCGTCAATATTTGGCGCAAACTGTCCTTGCTGGTATTGGATAAACGCATTCTCAAACGAAACATCATCACTCGCAACCTGCAGAATACTGACGTGTTCGTTAATGAATAACTCTTCAACAACATCTGATAATTCAATAGGTTTACTTGTAACGTGAAAACTATAAAAGAATAAAAAGATCATTAAGAAGCGAATAGTAAATACTCAATCGAATTGTTTGATATTAGATTAGCCTCTGATGTACTTTTTGTCTAACAAACAGGCAACATCAAACATATTTTTGTTCGATCTTATAAACAATATTAATACGATTAATAATGCCATTAAAGGAGCCATTAGATACCAACCGTTAGGCTAATTGCTCCACAATAAAATCAATTAATGCTCTGGTTTTAAGCGGCAGGTTTTTGTCTTTATACAGTAAGTGAATTGGCATGGCTTCTGGCGGGATTAAACAATCAATATTCACCAGTAAGCCCGCAGCTATCGCCTCACTCACGACAATAGTCGGTTGTAAAATAACCCCTAAGCCATCAATGGCTGCCCGGGTGAGTACCACACCGCTGTTTGATAATAATCTGAAATGACGTTTACCAAAAATTTGTTGATGTGCAATAGACAATGACCCATTGGTAGAATAGCTGAAGCCCAGACACTGATGGTGGCGTAAATCGTCACGCGATTGTATTACTGGATGTTGTGCTAAGTACTGCGATGACGCACAAAATTGCATTTCATAATTCATAATATGGCGTCCAATTAACGCCGAATCATCCAACGCACCTATTCTCACCACTAAATCCACATTATTGTGAATAGGATCGATGAGATGATTATCAAGGCGTAATTCCACATCAATTTGAGGATATTGCAGTAAAAATTGATTCACTATCGGTGCTAACACGGTATTACCAAAGCTGACAGGCGCATTAATTCTAATACTACCTCGCGGCGTGCCTGTCATCGTCTGTAAGGTATTTTCAGCTTCTGTAATAGACGCTAAAATCGTTTTACATTCTTGATAATACACTAACCCAGACTCAGTGAGTTCTTGCTGGCGGGTGGTACGGTTAATCAGCTTAATTCCAAGGTAGGCCTCTAACTGATTAATGTGTTTACTGACCATAGTCCGGCTGATATTAAATTTATGCGCAGCTGTGCCATAGTTGCCCTGCTCAGCCACATGACTAAACACCTGCATCGCGGTTAATTTATCCACTGAATATCCCTAATCCTGCATCAAACCAGTGTTAATTATAAACCTATGGTGTTTTCTGTAAACACCATCAAACCATTTTGCCTTGCGCCGAACTGGTTTACGATGACCCATTATTATTAAGGGGTCGATATGGATAACAAACTGGATCAACAAGGCGTGTTCATCACCGCCGAAATTCACATTAAAGACCAAGTGCCATTAGCACAGGGAATCGCAGCTGTCCGTCAATTTTGTGTGGATATGAATAGCGAACCAGGTTGTTCGCTTGCAATGGCGCTGCAAAATAAAACCAACCCTAAACAGTTTGTTTTTTGGGAACGTTATGATGACCAAGCTGCGTTTGATGCCCACTTTGCAGCCGATCATACCCAAGCATTTATCAAATCGGCATTAACCGATCTACAGCAAGCGTTTGACTATCAACTATTAACCACTGAGGGATAATGAATGTCTGGATCAATTAAGTGGGCAATATTAGGCACCAGTTTTATCTCTGGTGTAATGGCCGATGCGATTAAAGCACAAGGTCAAAGTACAATTTATGGCGTTGCAGGGCGCAACACCACAACATTGGCAGAGTTTGCGACCCAGTATCAAATTCCACATCAATTTACTGATTTTGATGCGTTAATCAACAACCCTGAAGTCGATGTTATATACATTGCCCTGCCAAATCACTTACATCATGAATACGTGGTAAAAGCTGCTGATGCTGGCAAAGCGATTTTATGTGAAAAATCACTGTCCGTAGATATGCCAAAAACCATCGAAAGTCTTGCGGCAGTAGCTCAAAACAAGGTGTTTTTCCTTGAAGGCTTAATGTATTTAGCTCACCCATTTATGCAACAGCTAAGCAAAACGCTAGCAAGTGGTGTAATAGGTGAAGTTAAAAGTATCCGCGGCCAATATTGCGCTGCCATTAGCCAGTTTGTTAACCCTGCCAGCCTTGGGGCATTATTTAACCTAGGTTGTTACCCTGCATCATTAATGCAGCTAGTGATGCAGCAACAATTTGGCACCGAGCTGAGCCAGCAATACCACATAGAAGCGACCGGAAGACGTGGTCAAGACGGTAATATTTGCGAATCGACTGCCATCGTCAGTTACAGCAATGGCGTGCAATGTCATCTTCACACCGCTGAAGACTATGGTCTGCACGCAGGCTTTACTATCTTGGGCAGCTTAGGATGTATTGAGTTCACCTCAAACCCTTGGTTACCAGAATCTCAGGGTAATCATTTTACCGTTAGGTTATATGAACAAGATGTTGAAGTAGTAGACGTTGAAGCCAAAGGCAATGGTTTTTACTATCAAGTAGAAGCAGTGCTTAACGCATTAGACACTAAGCAATACACAGTACCAAGACCCTTAGTACAGCTCAGTGACTCTGTGGATGTCATGCAAATGCTAACAACATGGCATAACGCCGCGTTAGAAAGCTGCGCTGCGAACCACACCACTGAACGATAAACACTCGTTCACCCGCTGTTGCTGAATCGTCGATAATTCAGCAACAGCAACGTAAGCATATTCGCTGTGTTCATCACTAAGCTGTATTTGCGCGCATTGCGGTAACTGACAACGAAAGATAAACGCTTGCGACTGATATGCACTGTGAAAATACACTCCAGACAGATATTGCACATCAACCTCACAACCCAACTCCTCTAAACATTCTCGCTGTAATGCCTGATGAATCGTTTCATTAGGGTCAAGTCCACCACCCGGCAAACCCCAATGTTTGTCAGCATAATTGGCTTTTAACAACAGCACTTGCCCATCGTCATTGGTGATAACAGCGTGGGAACTGAGTCTAAATAAATCATTAAATGCCATGATGATTTTCCATTTTAAATTAGTTGTGATTGCTATGATGATTACTACACTCAAACAATCGAATTAGACTTTTATCTATCGTTCAGAATACGACATCAAATCAACTCTACTCTACTCAATAAGTAATTGAGAACATAGTAATATAGATAAAAAAAACTAACATTTATGAAAGAAATTCTATTCTAAACATACACATATTCGATACTCATGGTATGTTGATTAGGACAAGTCAACCTGATTAATCTTAAGTTCAGTATTTTGCGTAATCATATGGCATTAATTTTAATTAAAAAGGTAAAGATGCTTAAAAAGTCGCTACCTTACTAACGCTTGTTTGTTACAAGGTTTGCTTTAAATTAGAGGCGGTATAAGTCTTAAATGAAAATTACTTTTAGGAAACAACAATATGTACATGATAGTTAAGCACACTCATCTAACAATAATTGCGATTACGTTTATATTTTTTATGATTAACTTTGTGTTAACGATGAAAGGGTCTGACAAGGTCAATCATAAATTACTAAAAATCGGGCCGCATGTTTTATATACTCTCTTTATCTGCACCTTTATTTATCTGGTTGTAGCAAATCCACTTAACCTGTACCCCTTTGTGAATGGTTGGGCTTCATCTAAATTAGGTGGTTTCGTACTGTATGTGCTCTCTATTACTTTTGCACTTAAGTGGGCCAAGTCAACACCGTGGCGTATTGTCGGCTTACTGAGCACAATATTTTGGTTAGCAATGACTGCACGACTTGGTTTTGCCGACCATCTTAAATCAAAAGGAATTGAAGAAGGTGCTAATATTTTTTATGACTTAGGCCAGTCTATGCTAACTGCTATTTGCTAAGCTGTTTTATTAAAGTGGTTAATTAATTTTAGCCACTATTAATAAGACAAATGCTTATGCGCGCGGTGTTTATTCATTAGGCCGATTTAAGATGTTTATAATAATTAGTCACTTGTTTTAGGCATGAGTGTGTCACGTCTACGCAAGTATTTAGGACAACTGTGGGCTTCCTCTTGGTCTGGTGTGGGTGAAGCGCCACGGCGATAGTGATAGCAGGCCATAGTCCAAACACGTTTAGGGACATAAATGTGTCAGCCATCAAACTCAGAATTGCACATAAACGAGTTAGTTTGCTTGACTTAGAAATGGACAAATTCAACTGTGAATTTGAGGACGTTGAAGACTCTTTACAATAGAATGCATGAGCCGGACAGGCCTTTCTCGCGCATCTGACCTATATGGATATTGGAAATGTCGTTATGATATCGGAAACATCATTGATCCTGTGCTTCAAGGCATCCTGCGTATCAGAGTCAGGCTAGCTTTCGTTGGCCATGTTAGTTTTCGGTTTATATGCGATGAGAAGCTAAGCATTACCTTAATTAAGCTTTACCACTTGTTTGATGGGTTAATGTGAACGGAGTTTCTAATCCTGAAATACTCCAATGTAGCCTAGAAAATTTACCGCCAGACATAAAAAAGCTACCTTTTGGTAACTTTTTCATGTTGCGCAGAGAAGCTTAAAAAATTACTCGTAATCAGTAGAATAAGTTTCTTCATAGGTGTGCGAGTAAAGTTCAAACAAGTTACCAAACGGATCTTCTAAGTACACCATTTGGGTTAGATTGTTGTCGTCTTCTGGGTGGTAGCGCATGATATCCATACGAGCTTTCCCGCCATATTGCACAGTACGTGCAATTGCCCCCTCAAAATCATCTGTTTGCAAACAAAAGTGGAAGATACCAAGACGGGTGAAATCAACTTCATGACGTTCTTGACGATCTTTCATTTCAAACATCTCAACACCAATACCGTCAGTCGTGACTAAATGTGCAATGTTAAAGCCTTTGAAGCCTTCACCAAATACTGCCACACACATTCTGCCAATAGCAGTTTCACGTTCTTCTTGAACCTTAGTGTTACCCATTACCACTCTTAGACCCAGCGCTTTAGTATAAAACTCAACCGCTTTATCCATGTCGCCAACCATCAAACCTACGTGATTCATTTTCATAACTTACCCCTAAAAACTATTGATTGATTCGTCATTTGTTTCGATGGAGTAATCTTACAGTGAACTAATAATAAATAAAAATTATCAAATATTATCAAATTAATAACTAAAATTTATGACAATTGATTGGTCAAAAAAGTAAGTTTTATCAAGTAATGGCTTAGCCAGAGTTAATATGACAGATTCAGCACAGCAAAGAAGCTTGAAAGCAATCAAGTAGAAATCAAATAGCAGGTTTTATAAATGAGTAGGTAAGCGCAGAGCCAAAGCGGACAGTTTATAAGCACCTAACTCATCGCGATCAGCTATATTCACTTGGCCAAATAACTGTATATTGTCTATTGATTGGTGAGAGACTCACATGCTTTAGGGAGATTAATGGCTCTGTCTTTCTATTTCTCGTTCAATTTCTAGTTCTATTAATAGTGCGGTATGTGCATCATTTGCTGCGTATTTTTTTTGATGATCGTGTAGAGGAAATATTGACCAATTTGATTGTTGTGCGCTCTTTGAGAGCCGTTGATTAAAAAATATCGCAACCGCAACTCTAGCGCCAACGCGTTGTTTAATTCGCGTAAAACGCATCACTTTTGAAGATAGTTCTTCTGTATTGACTAATTTAATTCCAAATTTTCTAAAAAGAATTTTTTTATCTTCTTTCAACCCAAAACCTACCTTCCTAATTGTTGGGTCAGATAATATTTCTGCGATTGCAGTAAAGTTTTCATAAAATTTAGTAGGAAATAAGAATACTTTAGATTTTGTGGCTAGCTGAATTAGATGAGGTCCATCACTGACCTCACCTTTTATAAAACAAGGTTTACTCTCTGTGTCAAACCCTAAACAAGAGTGTGTTCTTAACTCCGCTATTACACTTATCGAGTCTGCTTTGTTTGTGACAACGATTATATTATCTAGACTAATACCATTATAAATGGGTAAATCACGAATTTGTTCCTTTGTTGGCCTTTCCATTGGATCCTTATTTTCCAGAGAGTCAGTATTCATCCATTGTGCTATTTACAAGGCATAAATCGCTTCTTGGATTTGCCCGATGCCACATCCAAATTATTAGGTAACGGTTTACTTAACCTGCTAACTTTACACGACAAATTGCATGATCTTTGGCCATAAAGAGCGCTAGTCACCGTTAAAAATTATTAACTAAACTGATTCACTTTATTCAACAGCCGCATAAACTCATCTTGCTCGTCATCAGCTAATGCCGCTAAAAAACGTTGATTGACCCACTCAGCTTCATGAATTAAATCTTGTTGAAGCGCTTTACCGTTGTCGGTTAAAAATATTTGGAATGCGCGGCGGTTATCCGCTTCTTGATGACGGGTGATAAATCCCTGGACTTGCAGATGGTCCAGCAGACGAGTCATGGTGTAATTAGCCACATCACAACGTTTAGATAACTCAGTTTGGCTTAAACCTTCCTCTTGCCATAAGGTAAATAATACCGGCCAAAGTTTACTGTCTAAGTCGTAGCGCTTTAAGCGCGTATCAATTTCTTGCTGCAAGGCAATATTAAGATGAGAAATCAGGTAACTTAAACTTTCAAAGCGTTTCAAATGATACCTCCTACATCGTCAGTGAGATAAATTGACTGTGTTAAGACAAATACTAATGCCTACACTGCAGTTCAACCACACTTGAACAGATTTTAGATTACCATCTCTATACGTTAAGAAAAGCTCTTTTAGTCAAAAGATAAGTATTCATTGATATAACGATAATAACAGGCTCGGTTTAATTGCCCCACCAAGCCTCTGATTAATGGCGCGTATATGCCATCATCTGTGACGATAATATCTGCGATATTAATGGCTGAGAGCTGCGTACCTATGCTGCTGGTAAATATCAACTGACTATCATTTACCTGAACTTCCGTTAATGCGGCTTGATGATAGTCCACCAGCAGGAATGGATAGGCTTCAACGGTAACTTTGACTTTTTCGACCGGGGTGATTAATAAATACTCATTGTCGATACAGTGCAAAATACTACTGAACAAAGCCGCAAACTTTGCAGGCAACGGACTATTGAGGTAAAGCCAATCGCCATTAGCTTGAATATGAAACAGCGCTTCATCACTGCAAAGTGCCACACCTTGAGGGTGAGTATACGAACCTAATGCTGCTGTTTCATCTGTCATTATGCTTACCTATCCGAGTAATTTAAGTAGCGCTTCTATAGGGTGTTGCGGTTTAAAACCAGCAAAGCGTTTAACTTGGCTACGACATGAATAACCAGATACTAATACTTGGCTATGCTCAGCAATTTTCTCAATGCTTGGTTGCCAAGACATTTCAAATAACTGCTCTGAGCGTTCAAGGTTTTCCAGTTCATGGCCATAGGTGCCCGCCATACCACAACAACCTAAATTAACGCTGCTTAGTTTGGCACCAAAGTGGCTAAATATCGCTTTCCATTCATTAGCCGTATTAGGTTTGGCTGTCGATTCAGTACAATGACTAAACCAGGTGAATTGCGGTGCATCTGTTGCTAAAGCAGATGCTTCACTTCGGTTTACTACTACATCGGTTAACCACTCATTGGCCAATAGCACCTCAAATGGCCCACGACGCTGACCTAAGACCTCTTTGTATTCGTCGCGATAACATAACACTAATGCAGGATCTAACCCCACCATCGGCATGCCAAGGGCATGTACGCGGTTTAAGAAATCGGCACTGTTTTGCGCTGTTTTAGCAAATTTGTCTAAAAAGCCTTTAATATGAGTCGGTTTGCCATTGGGCTTGAATGGCAGTAATACGGGTTTAAAGCCTAACTTTTCGATTAATTGAATAAACCGATAAACCAAACCTGCATCGTAAAAACTGTTAAATGGATCTTGCACTACTAATACATGTTTACTGCGCTGCGCTTGCGGAATTGCGCACAAGGCTTCTAAATCGTAACCACGGCTAGCATGACCATCTAAACGCTGTTTTAGTGTCGGCACGGATAACTTAGGCGCATCTACATAACCAATGGCTTTTTTAATCACCCACTTGCTCAGCGGATTTTGCGAGGCCAAATTAGTCAATTTAGGCATCGCGGCCATCAGTGGTAAGGAATCTTCGATACCTGCAACTAAATAATCTTTGGCTGGACGTAAATAGCGTTTGTAGTAAATATTAAAGAACTGGGCTCTAAACTTAGGCACATCAACTTTAACCGGACATTGGCCCGAACAGGCTTTACAGGCTAAACAACCTTTAAGCGACTCCATAACTTCGTGCGAGTAATCATAGTCGCGCTGGTTATTGAGGGTATTTTGAGTACGCTGCATCCACCCTAGTGGTTTAGATTTTGCTAACGCGTCAACATCAACACCTTCTGCTTCAAGTAATCGCAACCATTCGCGCATTAATCCAGCACGGCCTTTAGGTGATTGTACTCTATCGCCAGTGACTTTAAATGACGGACACATAGGTGAATAACTACTGTAATTAAAACATAAGCCATTACCGTTACAGTTCATCACATCTGGAAAAGCATCACGCACTTGAACGGGGATTTGTCTGTCGAAACTGCCGCGTTTGGCGCTGTCGACGTTAAACATTAATGGGCCAGATTTAGGAGGCGCCACTAATTTACCTGGATTTAAGCGATTATCAGGATCAAACAAGCCTTTGATTTGCTCAAGCACAGCATAAAGCTCATCACCAAATACCGCAGGGCCATATTCACCACGGACACCTTTACCGTGTTCGCCCCACATTAAACCGCCATACTTAAGCGTTAAGGCGGCAACTTGATCAGATATCACTTTCAGTAATTGCTCGTCGGCAACATCACACATATCTAATGCTGGTCGCACGTGCAGTACACCTGCATCCACATGACCAAACATACCGTATTGTAAATTATGGCTATCGAGCAGTGCACGAAACTCCATAATATAGTCGGCTAAGTTTTCAGGTGGTACGGCGGTATCTTCGGCAAACGCTAATGGTTTACGACTGCCTTTTGTTGCACCCAATAAGCCAACGGCCTTTTTGCGCATGGCATAGATACTGTCAATATCCGTTCTGTCGGTAATAACTTGAAAACCCACTAAACCAAATTGTTGTTGGCTGAGCTGCCCACTGAGCATATCTTCTAGCAAAGCGACTTTCTGTTTCACATCGTCATCTTCGCCAGCAAACTCGACCATATTAAGCCCTTCAATGGTCTTATTAGGTACCGCTTTAATTTGCTCGGCAACTGAATGCCAAATAATGTCTTCGCGGGCAAGGTTTAGTACTTTTGAGTCAACCGTTTCGACTACCGTTGCTTTAGCTTGTACCAACGATGGGGCATGACGCAACGCAGATTCAAATGAATCATATTTGATGTTGACCATCATGCGGGTTTTCGGCAATGGGGTCAGGTTTAGCTTGGTTTCGGTGATCACCGCAAGCGTACCTTCTGAGCCCGTTAAAATACGCGATAAATCAAACTGGCTTAAATCATCGTTCCACACATGCTTTAAATCATAGCCCGTTAGAAAACGATTCAATTTTGGAAAACGTTCAATGATGGTGTCACGCTTTACGCGACAAACTTCTGCGACTTGACTGGCAATGCGATTTCCTAGTTGGTTGTCACCAAAAGGTTGCTCAGCCAGTTTGTCTTGGTCGATTGGTGTGGTGGTTAATACGCTGCCATCAATCAGTACACTGGTTATGCCTAACACATGATCGGAGGTTTTACCGTAAACTAATGAACCTGCACCAGATGCATCGGTATTGACCATGCCACCAACAGTTGCACGGTTTGACGTTGATAAGTCGGGACTGAAAAAGAATCCATGTGGACGTAAGGCGTCATTTAACGCATCTTTCACTACACCGGCTTGTACCCTCGCCCAACCTTCCTCGGCATTAATTTCTAGCACTTGGTTTAAGTGGCGTGACACATCTAAAATTAATCCGTGGGTAAGCGATTGGCCATTTGTTCCCGTTCCGCCGCCACGCGCACTAAAGGTCACTTGTTTATATTGTGGTTGTGCCGCTAACGATAACACCAGCTCGACATCTTGTTGATGTAGAGGATATATCACCGCTTGGGGCAAAAATTGATACACCGAATTATCGGTTGCCTGAATAAGCCGCGCACTGTAACGCTTGTCTATTTCACCTTCAAACTCGCTTTGTTCAAGCGCGTCAAGATACTCAAGATAGATAGGTTCTAATGTTTGTTTATGTGATAGCAAAGGTAACATAGAGGACTTATTATTTATTGGCATATTGTAACCATTATAAACAAAAAAAAGCCGCTAAAAAGCGGCTTTTATTACAACTTGATAAAAATACAGGTTGGAGAATAAATAAACCTGTAATTTTTACTCTTATTTAGCCATGTGCTTCGGCTAAATATAACCAAGTGTCAATGACCGTATCAGGATTAAGTGATACAGAATCAATACCTTGTTCAACTAACCATGCAGCAAAGTCGGAATGATCTGATGGGCCTTGGCCACAAATTCCCACATAAGCACCTTTTGCTTTAGCCGCTTTAATGGCCATTGAAAGCAATGCTTTTACTGCATCATTACGCTCGTCAAACAAGTGACTGATGATTCCTGAGTCACGATCAAGCCCTAATGTTAACTGAGTTAAGTCATTTGAGCCGATAGAGAAACCATCAAAATGCTCAAGGAACTGGTCAGCTAGCAAGGCATTTGAAGGTAGTTCACACATCATGATAACGCGTAAGCCATCTTTACCGCGCTCTAAGCCTTGCTCTTTCAGTAACTCAATGACTTGAGATGCTTCATTGACGGTACGAACAAATGGAATCATCACTTCAACGTTGGTTAAGCCCATTTGGTTACGAACACGTTTAATCGCTTCACATTCAAGCGCGAAACAATCGCGGAATGATTCAGAAATATAACGGCTAGCACCACGGAAGCCCAACATTGGGTTTTCTTCATCTGGCTCGTAACGGTCACCACCTACTAAGTTTGCGTACTCGTTCGACTTAAAGTCAGACATACGTACGATCACTTTCTTCGGATAGAAAGCCGATGCAATAGTGGCAATACCTTCAACTAAACGCGCAACATAAAACTCAACAGGCGAGTCATAACCCGCGATCATTTCGTTGATTTCATTTTGCAGTTCAGCAGTCTGACCGTTGAAATCTAGCAAAGCTTTAGGGTGAATACCAATCATGCGGTTAATGATGAACTCTAAACGCGCTAAACCGACACCTTCGTTAGGCAAACGTGCAAAATCAAATGCGCGATCTGGGTTACCCACGTTCATCATAATTTTCATTGGCAAAGGAGGTAATGTATCAACACGGTTAGTGATGATTTCAAAATCTTGTTTACCTGAATAAATTAAACCGGTATCACCTTCTGCACAAGATACTGTGACGATGTCGCCCGTTTTGATACGGTCGGTAACATCACCACAACCTACTACAGCGGGTACACCTAATTCACGTGCAATAATTGCAGCATGGCAAGTACGACCACCACGGTTGGTCACAATCGCACTAGCACGTTTCATGATAGGTTCCCAATCTGGGTCTGTCATGTCGGTCACTAACACGTCACCGGGTTCAATTTGGTCCATTTGATCAATCGAGGTTAATACCTTCGCGATACCGGTACCAATTTTATGACCAATTGCACGACCTTCACAGATCACGTCACCCTTCGTTTTTAAGTGATAACGTTCAATTAACTGGACATCTTCACGACTACGAACCGTTTCTGGACGAGCTTGAACAATATACAACTTACCGTCGTTACCGTCTTTTGCCCATTCAATGTCCATCGCACGGCCATAATGCTTTTCAATAACCATTGCTTGCTTAGCAAGCTCCATGACTTCGTCATCGTTAATCGAGAAAATACGACGCTGTTCAGCAGAAACATCTTCAATTTTAACTTGCTTGCCATGGCCAGCATCATCAGAGTAAACCATCTGAATCAACTTACTGCCGATATTTCGGCGCACAACAGCTTTATGCCCTTGCGCTAAAATCGGTTTGTGCACATAGAATTCGTCTGGGTTAACCGCGCCTTGTACAACCATTTCACCTAAACCAAAAGATGAAGTGATAAAGACAACGTCATTGTTTCCTGACTCAGTGTCCATGGTAAACATCACACCAGAAGCTGCTTTGTCTGAACGTACCATACGTTGTACGCCAGCAGATAAAGCCACACCTTGATGTTCGTAACCTTGATGAACACGATAAGAAATTGCACGGTCGTTAAAGAGCGAGGCATAAACATGCTTAATTGCTAGCATGACCGCATCAAAACCTTTAACGTTTAGGAATGTTTCTTGTTGGCCTGCAAAAGAGGCATCTGGCATGTCTTCAGCGGTAGCTGATGAACGCACTGCAAATGACGCTTCTTGAGTTTCGCTTGACAACTGCTCGTAAGCTTCACGAATAGCGTCTTCTAATGCCGGCTGGAATGGGGTTTCAATAACCCACTGTCTGATCTGCGCACCTACTTTTGCCAGTTTATTGACATCATCAACATCCAATGTCGCCAGAATGTCAAAAATCTTCTGGTTAACTCCACTTTGTTCAAGGAACTCATTGAACGCATGCGAGGTCGTTGCAAAACCGCCAGGAACTTGAACCCCTGCATTAGCCAGATTGCTGATCATCTCTCCAAGGGATGCATTTTTACCGCCAACCTTGTTTACATCGCCCATGCCTAATTCTTGATACCAGAGTACGTATTGCTGCACAGTTTTATCTCCGCAAGTTTTTATTTCAGTGGCCACTTCACACGAGGGCAAGAGCATCTTACACTCCCATACAACAAGCGTAAATCTATAATTTTATTTGTAATTTTATTACTACAAGAGGTCAGAATGACACCAAAAGTATTCTATATTTCAGATGGGACCGCGATCACAGCAGAGGTTTTTGGACATGCCGTACTTTCGCAATTTCCTATAGAATTTGAAGCACTTACGATTCCATTCGTTGAAACAATTCAGCGAGCTCAAAAAGTTAAGCAACAAATAAATGATTGTTTTATTACAACAGGCGAAAGGCCGCTTGTGTTCCACTCAATCATTAATCCTGAGATCCGCAATGTGATTTTTTCGAGTGAATGTGTCGATTATGACTTTTTGAACACCTTTGTTGCGCCACTAGAACAACACTTAGGGGTACAAGCTAAGCCTTTATTACACCGAACTCATGGTAAAAGTAACCATGGTTATGAAACCCGTATCGATGCGATTAACTACACCATGGAGAATGATGACGGCCAAACCATGAAACATATGGATAAAGCTGACATTATTTTACTAGGCGTGTCTCGTTGCGGTAAAACGCCATCAAGCTTATATCTGTCAATGCAGTTTGGTATAAAGGCTGCAAACTACCCGTTTACTGAAGATGACATGGATAACCTCAAGTTACCTGAAGCATTGAAACGCAACAAATCAAAGCTCTTTGGCTTAACCATCGATCCTCATCGTTTGCATGAGATACGTCAAAGCCGCATGGAAAATAGCCGCTACTCTTCATTAAGACAATGTCGACTTGAAGTGAAAGAAGTCGAAATGCTGTATAAAAAAGAACGTATTCCCTTTGTAAATACCACCAACCATTCGGTTGAAGAAATTGCCACCAAAATTCTTGATATCACCGGTTTAGAACGTCATATGTTCTAATTTATAAACAATCATTTTTTGCATGAAATAGAATGAAAAACCACCAAAAGACGAACTTAACCCAGGTTGATTCGTCTTTGCCTTTTACGGCAATCTGTTTTTTAACCGTTAGAATCCGAGGCTAAGCCTCGCATCTTGAACTTCTTTGGGTATATAATCCCGTTCAATATGATGCAGATGCATCTCACGATTTCTCGGTAATATGCATGACAATTAAAACAGATGAACTCAGAACAACCTTATTAAGCAAAGTTATTTCTCCTGCTCAGTTGGCTTCAGAATATCCATTAACGCAAAATGCTGCAGACTACTTGGTTGCGCAACGTCGTGAAGTAGAAGCAATTATTGCCGGAGAAGATCAGCGCTTACTGGTCATCATTGGCCCTTGCTCAATCCATGACACTAAAGCAGCACTCGAATATGCAGAGCGTTTGTCGGCCTTACATCATGAACTAAAAGATGACTTGTGCATTTTAATGCGGGTGTACTTTGAAAAACCTCGTACCATTGTGGGTTGGAAAGGCTTAATTTCAGATCCAGATTTGGACGGCAGCTTTAGCCCGAATAAAGGCTTGCGAATGGCGCGTCAGTTATTACAACAAATCACTGAACTCAAGTTACCTATCGCCACTGAGTTTTTAGACATGGTAAACGGCCAGTACATCGCAGACCTTATTACCTGGGGTGCTATTGGTGCACGTACTACTGAAAGCCAAATTCACCGCGAAATGGCTTCTGCATTGTCTTGCCCTGTTGGCTTTAAAAATGGTACTGACGGTAACATCAATATCGCTGTTGATGCTGTACGTGCCGCACAGGCGCCGCATATTTTTTACTCTCCAGATAAAGACGGCGCTATGGCGGTTTACCGTACCCACGGCAACCCATTTGGACATATTATTTTG
Source organism: Shewanella sp. S1-58-MNA-CIBAN-0166 (assembly GCF_040310085.1). NCBI lineage: Bacteria > Pseudomonadati > Pseudomonadota > Gammaproteobacteria > Alteromonadales > Shewanellaceae > Shewanella > Shewanella sp. S1-58-MNA-CIBAN-0166. The sequence goes on from NZ_JBEOPN010000007.1 coordinate 99,992, forward strand.
CGTGGTGGTAAAACCCCAAATTATTCAGCTGAAGATATTGAAGTTGCACGCGCACAGCTTGAACAAGTGGGCGTAACTCAACGTATGGTGGTTGATTTTAGCCATGGTAACAGTGAGAAACAGCATAAAAATCAGTTAAATGTTGCCGATAGCATTATGGCTCAGCTGCGCAGTGGTAGTACCGCAATTGCAGGTATTATGGCAGAAAGCTTTATGATTGAAGGCAACCAGAAAGTGGTTAAAGACGAACCATTAGTGTATGGCCAAAGTATTACCGATGCGTGTTTGCATTGGGCTGATTCTGAAAAACTTTTACGTGATTTAGCTCAAGCTTCGAAAGAACGCAAAGCCTTACTAGCACAGTAATCGCCCTACTACCGGTTAATGGGCTAGCACACCAAAGCTAACTCAATCCTGTTTATATATCGGCTGATATCGACACTGTATAATATTGTTTAACAATGCCAGTCCCCAGGACTGGCATTGTTGTTTATACGTCTCTATCAATAACGTTAATCCTCTTCGAGTAAAGATGCTTTTGACAACACAGAAAATTGTTCACTAATGACCATAAAGCTATCGACCAATTTAGGGTCAAAGTGTTTGCCTTTTCCTTCAAGAATCAACGCCATCGCTTCTTCATGACTAAAAGGCCTTTTGTAACATCGTGGTGAGGTTAATGCATCGTACACATCGACTAATGCTACAATTCTGGCTGACAACGGGATAGATTCGCCTGCTAACCCATTAGGATAACCACTGCCATCCCACTTTTCATGATGGGCGCCGGCGATGTCACGTCCCATTCTTATAAATGTACACTGAGGGGCATACGCTAATAAACTGTTAAGCACTTTTTCTCCAATCACTGGATGAGCCTTAATCTGCTCAAATTCTTCTCCCGACAAGCGCGCTGGTTTTAACAAAATATGATCGGCGATACCCACTTTGCCAATATCATGCAAAATGGCTGAGAGGCTAATTTCTTGAATAAAAGCGTCAGTTAACTCTTCTGGAACATGTTCATCGGTTAATCTTTGTTTTGCCAGCATATTGGCATACTGCTGCATTCTAATCAGATGCGCACCGGTTTCATTATCACGATACTCTGCCAATTTAGCTAAGCCCATAACCGTTGCCGTACGAGAGGCTAAAGTGGACTCTAATGAGTGAGTTAACTTACCCAATAAATAAGAGGTCGACTGAGTCACTATTGCATTAGTGACGAGAAAGTTAATCACCACTACGTACCAAATTAAGGTTGAAAACCCGTTTATATCAGGCCATACAACAAGCTCATAATGATAAGCGATACCGATTAATAATAACGATATACCATTAGCCACCTGGGCCCATACCGCCATTTTTTCGCCAAGAAGAATACTGCTCAAAGGAGGGAAAACGAATAACCAGAAAAAACCTGCCCCAGAAGGGCCAATAGCGAGTAAAAACCCGATGCCGATACCAAATGCAAGATAACACCCTATGGTAAATTTTTGTGTATCGCTAATTCGTGGATAAAACAAAATGAATAATAATACCCCGTAAGCCACAGTATCAAATAGTGCCATGCCCCAAAGGTTTTGAACAATACACAGATATACGCTGGTGATGTAAATCGGGATACATAACAAAGCCAACACACTAAACAGTCGCGTGAAAATGATCCGACGCCATATTGGTAAACCATCATCAAAACCATGTTGAATAAGCGGTGCTGTTAACCGAGATGACATATTAATTCCTTTTAAAACGATGTAAATCTAACACCATTACATTCCATTAATCGCGCAAACAGACTTATTTAGATGACCGAGTCGTATAAATGTCAGATCGATTTAAATAACAATATGAGTCAGTAATACGCCAACCTAAGTATTGTTGCTAGACAAGCATTAAGCAAAACTAGGATTAAAATTAATCCATAAAACCAATATTCAACTCATATTCGATTATGATTGTCATTAATTTGGGTGCTTACCATTGCCAATAATCCATAATATTAGCGAAAATATTGACGTTTCATGACGGTGTGATGCGACAATTAACACGCTATAACAAAAAGTAACGTTAGCCACAAAGCCAACGTTACTCCATCACTCCCCACCTATAATAAGGATGTTGTTATGCAAAGTTCGTCTCGTAGTGCTGCTATTTTCGGAATATTAATTGCACTGGGCTTAGGCGCATTAGGCGTATTACTCAAACAAGCCATTGTTGAGTACAAGTTACTCGACCGCAGCGTCACGGTAAAAGGCCTGGCAGAAAATGAATATCCTGCCGACATCGTCATTTGGCCGATACAATTCACCGCAGCCAATAATAATCTCGATGAACTCTACAAACAGCTTGAAACACAAAACAACCAAGTGGTTAACTTTTTAGCCGAACAAAATATCGATCCCAAACAGATCACTCTCGCCGCGCCCACTATTACCGATAAATTGGCGCAACAGTATGGTGGAAATCAACCAATAGAATTGCGCTATACGGCGTCGCAAACCATTACGGTATATTCTAATGACATAGATAAAGTTCGCGGGGCTATGCCTCAATTAACTGAGCTAGGTAAAATGGGAATTGTTTTCTCACAAAATAACTATGATGCCCAAGTCGAATATATTTTCAGCCGCTTAAATGACGTTAAACCGAAAATGATCGAAGAGTCGACCACTAATGCACGTTCAGTTGCTGAAAAATTTGCTACCGATTCACAAAGCCGATTAGGTAAGATAAAAAAAGCGACTCAAGGACAATTCAGCATTAACAATAGAGATAAAAACACTCCATATATTAAACAGGTACGGGTCGTATCTACCATCGAATATTATTTAGCGGATTAACACCATGAAACAATCAATCATTAGAGCCGTTTTCGGCTGTATGAGTTTAATCAGCGTATCACTAATGGCACAGACGCCAATCGTTGCTCCGATTGCGCTTAACAATACCGCCGTAGATAGCAAGAGCAATCAAGTTATTTTTATTGTCAGACATGCCGAAAAACTTGCAGGCAAAGACCCTAGCTTATCCGCACAAGGACAATTAAGAGCCCTGCGTTTAGCTAAAGTTCTATCCAGTACGCATTTAGATAAAGTGTACACAACCGACTATAATCGCACCCGTGAGACAGCCACCGCCGTAACGCAAGATCAGCAAGTGGATTTAAGTGTTTATGACCCACGTGATATGGCGGCATTTACCCAACATCTATTAACTCAACAGGGTAGTATTTTAGTGGTCGGACACAGTAATACTTCAACAGATTTAGTTGAAGGTCTCGGGGCAGAAAAACAAATACCCATTGCAGATGCAAGTGAGTTTGATCGCTTATACATAGTGACCCTCAATGCCAACAAGCAAATGGTTTCTACTGTGTTGTTACGCTATTAACGGGTCATTGAAAGTGAGTAAATGATAGCTGGTAAATGATTGTGAGTGAGTGATGGTTTTTAGCAAAATATAGAGCAGACAAATAGGAGACGGACATGAACCCAATTAAATGTGAGATTTACGATTATATTGAGATCATCTGTTTGTATCGCTATAGGGTCAAACTAACATTAACAGATGGAACCCATCTTCAAGGTCAATTTGATCGAACATTGTATGTCAGTCGCAATCAACAAAAACATGAAGCCATTGCGGGCATTAATCAACAACAGCAAGCGATTGAAGTGATATTAACCGATATCACTTCAATTGATGTTCTCAGCAAAAATGCCTCATTTAGCCATATCTCGTTAATCGAATAGTTTACTCTACCCAACTCATCGGAATATGTACCCTAAAGGCCCGCGAAATTTGGCCCTTGGGTGACTAAACAGGCGCTACGACATCGACAGAGATCCGCGCAATACAGTATAATACGCGGCTTTTTTCGCTGAATTCTTTGTTGAACTGCATAACATTAGGTAGTTGTATGTCCCTTGCTCAAAACCCTGCTCAAACTCAAAACCATTTCCCTGATGACATTGCTGCACGTATTGCTCAATCAGAAGCGCGCGTTATAAAGGCTATTTTCCCGTCTAATACCAATCACCATAACACCTTATTTGGTGGTGATGCTTTAGCATGGATGGATGAAACAGCCTTTATCGCCGCCACCCGTTTTTGTCGTAAATCATTAGTGACCGTCAGTTCTGACCGTATCGATTTTAAAAAAGCGATACCCGCAGGCAGCTTAGCAGAGCTGATTGCTAATGTGATTCATGTTGGTAATACATCACTCAAAGTTGAAGTGAACATTTATGTCGAAGATATGTACAACGATCATCGAGAACATGCAATACGCGGAGTATTTACTTTTGTTGCGGTAGATGAAAACAGAAACCCAACCCAAGTGTGGCCACACAATTAATACACCCTTGCTAATGTAGTCAGATAGATGGCTGCATTAGCACTTTATTTACTCGACTAAAGTCTATAATTTTACGGTTTTTATTCAAATCAATCACAATGTGACATAAAGCAATAGAATACTCGATTACTTTTCTGTTACATTGAGTTTATCTTCACGTGCAACATAGAATAAAAAACGCCATGAAGCTCGAAAATTTAAACATCATCATTGCAGATGATCATCCATTATTCCGTAATGCCTTAAGGCTAGCGCTGAGTAATGCGTTTGAACAAACTCAATGGTTTGAGGCCGATAGTGCCGAAGCGTTACAAAGGGTTCTTGATCAAAAAGAGACCCCATTTGACTTAATCCTGCTGGACCTACAAATGCCTGGATCGCACGGTTACTCAACCCTGATCCACCTTAGAACTCATTATCCAGATATCCCCGTAGTGGTGATATCTGCCCATGAAGACATCAATACCATCAGCCGAGCGATACATTATGGCAGTAGCGGATTCATTCCTAAATCTGCGTCAATGGAAGCGTTGGCAGAAGCATTAAATGCGGTGTTATACGGTGATATTTGGTTGCCAAAAGGTACTCAAATCGTGCCAGTTTCTGATGACCCAACCGATAAAATGGCCAGCCGATTATCAGACTTAACCCCGCAACAATATCGCGTGTTACAGATGTTTGCAGAAGGGTTACTCAACAAACAAATTGCTTATGATTTTGGGGTATCAGAAGCAACCATCAAAGCGCATGCCACGGCGATATTCCGTAAACTGGGTGTTCGCAATCGCACTCAAGCGGTGATAGCATTGCAGCACTTAGAAATGGACAGAATTGATATCTCGTAATGCCTCAATCATTATCGCTACAACAGCTGCCTTTTTCACAAGCGTGTGAAAATAATAAACAGCCTATCTTAACCCTATTGGCAGAGTGGTTTGCCAATAGGCAACATATACTCGAAATAGGCAGTGGTACAGGCCAACACAGCGTCTATTTCGCTGAACACCTTCCTCATGTCCGCTGGCAACCAAGTGACCAACAACATTATTTACCTACCCTACAAGCTCGGCTCAATTTGCAAACACAACCCAACTTACAACAGGCAATCGGGCTTGATGTCACTCAACCATGGCCCCTGCTTGTATCTGATATAGATGCCATATTCAGTGCTAACACCTTGCACATTATGAGTAAGCCAATGGTTGAAGCGTTCTTTGCTGGCGTTGGTAGTGTATTGCTTAATTCAGGCTCATTAGCAGTTTATGGTCCCTTTAATTATCAAGGCCAATTTACCAGTGACAGTAATCAACAATTCAATTTATGGCTGCAACACAACAACCCTGATAGTGGTATCCGTGATATTGAATGGATCTGCCAGTTAGCACAACAACAAGGGCTAATACTTCAAGAAGACATCGCCATGCCAGCCAATAACCGTCTGCTACATTTTAGTAAATAACCTCAACTCTACATTAGAGATGGGTTAAATCGATACAGTGTGATGATTTCAAATCTGTAATATCAAAACGCGTTATTTTGCTAACAAGGCGAATTGAACTCGTAATCGCTTATCTATGGCAAGTGATGCAATGCTTGGTACTGAATCAATAGCGGTTTGATGTTTACTTATTGACTAAAGTTGACCGTTAACACCTCTAAATCATCCAAACGATTAGTGACTTACTTGCCAAAAACCTTGTAAGCTATCGACTAGAGTCAAAATACACAAGGACACACACTATGGGTTCGGTTACCACTAAAAGACATCCCAATGGTCTTGATTATGTTGCTGTTGACACAGCACTTTGCCAAGCACGTATTTTTATGCAAGGTGCACAAATAGATCAATTTATACCTGTAGGTAAAGCACCACTATTATGGGTTTCAAGTGCAGATGATTACCAACCTGGTAATGGTATCAGAGGAGGAATACCCATTTGTTGGCCTTGGTTTGGTATGAGCGACACTCCAGGGTTTCCGCAGCATGGTTTTGCTCGAAACAAAACCTGGTCGCTTGAATCCGTCAAAATGCGTAACCAATTAGTAGATTTAGTTTTCACCCTGCCCGCCAGTGAAATGGATAAACAATATTGGCCCCATAATACCCAAGTAAAGGTGTTATTCACCTTAGGCGAAACCTTATCAGTCAGCTTGGTGAATACTAATAATGGAAATGATAACGTGAAGCTTACCCAAGCATTGCATAGCTACTTTCCTATTGAAGATATTCATCAATTGCAAGCGAGTGGCTTTAGCGGGTCACAATACATTGAATTTGGTGAAGGGCCATTTAAACAAGTCGATGATGTCGTTAAATTTGAACGAGAAACCGACAGGGTTTATACCCTATTAGGTGATACTCAGGAGTTACATACACAAAATGGCACCATTGTAGTCAGTCGCGAAAACAGTCAATCAGCGGTTCTTTGGAACCCTTGGATAGACAAGTCGATGCGCCTTTCACGCTTTAATGCAGACGATTACTTAACCATGGTGTGCTTAGAAGCCGCTAACGTGTTGGAAGACTGCGTGGTGTTAGCACCTGGACAAAGTCATACATTAACCACTCATATTGGCTGGAAATAACACACCTAATTGAGTGAGATAAACAGCCATTCAGAGAACGTCATAGCTTTATAATAGAAAAGGCAACCTAGGTTGCCTTTGTTACTTTCAAATATCCATTTACGATTTCAATACTCTGCCCAATACCATCATAAGCAATTCAACAAGCAACCTCTGATAACCGATAACTGTTTAAGTTAATATTAACTAATGCTTCTATTTTTAGATTTTTTAAACAAGCCAAACCAAAAGGCTGTTTCAAGCAATCCACCTGCCACAAAAAAAGTCACCGCTCCCGTTTGGCTACCGGCTAGATAACACGTTAGTGCAAGCACAATTAAAGTGACTAACAACAATAATCTGTAGGTACCTGTCATATTAATTTCTCTCAATCCTATACATGCACTGTTCAGCAATAGTAACAAAACCTATTGATTACATTACCGCTTTATTAAACCACGAGTCAACTAAACTCTCGCCAATAAAAAAGGCAGCCGAAGCTGCCTTTGTTGCAATCTAACCTTAGCTCGGAATAATAAATGGGTACCCCATCTATTAACCTAAATTGAGTTTAATTAGTTTGCAGTAACTTCACAACCTAGTGGGCTGTTTGAGTTTTCATAAACAATGTCACCTATTGGCGCATAGTCAGCGGCAGCAATAGTGCCTTTGTCTTTGAAGAAAGTGTATAACACTTCAGCATCAACATAACCTGTTTGGATTGGGTCTAATGTTGGATAACCGTCACCGCCAGCAGCATTAAAGCTTGGTACAGTGAAGCTATATGAATCAGTGGCACTGTAATCTTTACCATTAATTTCACTGATAGCTACTGTTTGCGCAGTACAATCAACCGTCATTTTCACACCAGTGATTTGGGCATAAGCACCAGAACCACGTTGGAAAGATGCTACAGTATTAAGATACTCAGTGACTTCTGCACCTGTCATAGTGCTCAACGTTACCATGTTGCCAAAAGGCTGCACAGTTAACACGTCACGATAAGAAATATCACCCGCTTGAATAGAAGCTCGTACGCCACCAGAGTTCATCACGCCGATATCTGCACCCACTTTAGTACGCTGTGCTTCAGCAACTAAACGACCTAAGTTAGTTTGCATATTACGTACATTTGCACGCTCACCGTCTAATAATGCATCTGTAGTAGCAATAATCTCATCAAGTTGGCCTTGACCACGTTCTTGGTAATAAGAAAGTAGTGCTTTTAAATCTGCATCGGCTGTGATTTCATCAGCAACTAAAACTTTAGTTTTGTTACCTTCAGCATCTTCAACCGTTTTCTTCAAATTAACCGGAATTAACTTGTAGCTTGCAAGATGAAGCTCACCGTTGAAATATTCAAAATCAGCACGGCCAACATACTTACCCCATTCATGAGCTTGCATAATGTAAGTGCCATTTTGCATGTCAGGAGTACAAGCGTCACCAGGAGCAAACTCTGCATAGTCGTTAGTATCTGGTTCCATACATACAGGGTTTTGTGAGTGACCACCAATAATGGCACTTAAATCACCTGCAGCTAGTGCGCGAGCTAATGTTACATCGCCAGGAGCATTACTACCATTTTGCGCATCAGCATAGTGACCCATATGAGTCGTTGCGAAAATTAAATCAGCGGTATCTGCAGCTTTAATTTCTGCAATCACTTTAGCTGCTTCAGTTGTTGGGTCAGTAAAGGTTAAATCTTTAATAAATTCTGGGTTACCGATTTTAGCCGTGTCTTCGGTGGTTAAACCGATAACAGCAACACGAACACCGTTAACGTCAAACACTTTATAAGCATCAAAATAACGAGTACCGTCTGCTTTATAAATGTTTGCCGCAAGCATTGGGAAGTTTGCTACTGAACGTTGAGAATCTAATACTGCTAATGGGTTATCAAATTCATGATTACCGACAGCCATTGCATCATAGGCAATTTCGTTCATACCGATAAAATCTGGTAATGCATCTTGTAAATCTGATTCTGGAACACCTGTGTTGATGTCACCGCCAGATAGCAATAACGTTTCGCCACCGTTTGAACTGACTTCAGCACGAATTTGGTCGATCAACGTCTTACGCGCTGCCATACCATATTCGCCATCACTGTTAGACCAAAAACGGCCATGGTTATCATTGGTGTGTAATACTGTGAATATTTTACAATCTGCACCTGCTTCGGCACATGTTGTTGGTGCTACGACTGCTGTATTGTCGTCGTCACTGCCACAACCGGTTAACGCTGCTAGTACAGCCGTTGCGACTAATCCTTTGATTAACATATTTGTCATGATTTACCCCGATGTTATAATTTATATTTTTAAATCCGTGAATTATCCTATTCACGGCCAGAATGATAACAAAGATTGGCGGATTTTGATGTCACTTTTATGACAGAATGTGATTTTAAATACACTATTTAACAGCAGCTTACCCTTTAACAATTCCCTGAGAAAAACAATAACCATGTTAATGGGCTTGTTAATGCAAAGTAAAAAAATGGCTTAAGCATTTTTACTGCTAAGCCATTTAAATAGATTGGTTTTTTAAATACTACGTAACATCATCGATTATCCCAAAACAAGAACAATACTTATTTGCATTATTTCAAAACTTGTTGTAACCATTGACCAATATCAACAAGTTGATTAGGTAATACGCTGTGAGCCATAGGATAGGTTTTCCAAACACTCTGATAACCTGCTGTTATCAGAGCATCATGTGCCATTTTCCCCGCAAACATAGGGACTACATCATCTTGCTCACCATGATTTTGGAAGATGGGAGTATGAATATTGGCGTCAGCAAGTTGCTCTGGCAATGCTTCTCCACTAGGTAAATAACAAGATAATGCCATAATACCTGCCAGTTTTTGTTCAAAACGCAGACCGGTAAACAAACTCATGACTCCGCCTTGACTAAAACCCGCTAAGACTATTTTATCTGCTGGTATACCGCTGCTGATTTGATCGACGATTAGCTGACGTATTGCTTGCTCAGACGCCATAACACCTTGGATATCTGCACGGTCATGCAAATCCATGCTTTTGATGTCGTACCATGAACGCATCACAAACCCGCCATTAATCGTCACAGCTTGCTCTGGTGCATGAGGGAAAATAAAACGAATACTATGCTGACTATTTAAGCCTAATACTGGTACTACTGGTGCAAAACCAGCACCAGAATCGCCTAAACCATGTAACCAAATGACACAAGATGTTGCAGGTGATTGCGGTTCAATCACGATTTTATCTAACTGAGCAGTCATATTTATTAATCCTATCAATACAGTCACAATATTAGTGGCTATCTTACGTTAATTGATTTTTAACATCGAACGATTCACGTTTAAACATCATAAATAATCTAGTGTATTCAGATAGATTTATGACTAATGGCTATTGTGCGTGGATCCCGGTGTGATCAAGTAACGCCTCTAATTGCGCTGGATTATCAAGTTTGAGACTCCACCGCACCGTCCCCGCATCGGCAACAATCACTAAACCTTGATGAAAACAGCTAATATCATCTACTGACGCAGCAAGCACCAGTTGACTATCATGAAACCGGCATTGAATCTCATGCACAGTGACAATAATTTTACCCAAAGAAAAATCAATAACCATAATAACTCACTGTAAAAACAAAAATCCCAAGTATTCACTTGGGATTTATACAATAATTAAGTTGCTGTTAAATTAAGAATTAACAGCAAATCAATCTCATTAGTGGTGATGACCACCGGCACCATGGGCGTGGCCATGAGCAATTTCTTCATCTGATGCATCACGAGCACCGACAATTTCGATGTCGAATGTTAATTCACGGCCAGAAAGTGGATGATTAACATCAACCGTTGCCATGAATTTACCCACTTTAATGATGGTAACTTGACGTTGACCTTGTTCAGTGTTCACCACTGCAGCCATGCCAGGTTTCCATACTTTTGCGCCGACAAGATGTTTAACTGATACACGCTGCTCTGAATCTTCTTGGCGTTCACCATAAGTGTCAGCGGCTGGCGGAGTAATAGTAAACTTTTCGCCAATTTCTTTACCATTAATAGCAGCTTCGATACCAGGCATCATGTTGTCATGCCCATGCAGATATGCAATCGGCTCACGACCTTCATTTGATTCAAGCACATCGCCTTTTTCATCACGTAGCGTGTAATTAAACTGCACTACCATATCGTCTTTAATGATCATTATCGTTCCTTAACTCTAAAATTTGCCGAAGCTTAGCAAAAGCGTGCTAATGCATCCACAAAAAAGTAGCCTTTTAGGTGGCCATTATAATTTGATGCCTAATGCATTAAATGTTTGTTCGTCAGGAAATCCATCCGCAATTAGCCCTTTTTGCTGCTGAAAAGCTTGCAAACCTAGCACTGAATTACGACCTAAAATGCCATCTGGCTTACCGACATCAAACCCAGCATCATTCAGTTTTTGTTGTAACTGCTTTACCGTTTCTCGGCTTAACCTTGGCTGCTTAGGTACCGCACGTGTTAATTCCGCACCGCCATTAATTCTGTCGGCTAAATGACCGACTGCTATGGCATAAAATTCAGAGCGGTTCCAACGCATAATCACATTAAAGTTGTCATACCCTAAGAAAGCTGGACCCGTATGCCCTGCTGGTAAATATAAAGCGGCTTGCATATCTGGTGTCGATAACGGCTGACCATTAGATTGTTTAATATCAAGCGCTTGCCATTTTACTAATGGTAACGGGTGTTTACCGCCCAAGTAAGCAAACGGGTAATCAACAGGTAATAATACTTCTCGTCCCCATCGCTCATCTGCTTTCCAACCTAGGTGTTGTAGAAAGTTAGCTGCAGAAGTTAATGCATCCACTTCACTATTCCATAAATCGGCAATACCATCACCGTCACCATCTACTGCATACTTACGATAGTTAGTTGGCATAAATTGGGTGTGCCCCATCGCCCCAGCCCACGATCCAACCATTTTGTTATCTGCGAAATTATATTGCTGCTTTAACTTCAACGCTTGTAATAACTCGCCAGTGAAATAATCGCTACGCCTTGGATCGCATGCTAGCGTTGCCAATGAATCGAGCACTGGCATGCTACCTTTGTAACTACCAAAGTTGGTTTCTAGGCCCCAAAAAGCAACAATATATTGCCCAGGCACGCCATACTCTTTTGTTAGCTTAGTTAATAATGACCCATGTTTAGCCATCATTTTTCTGCCTTGTTCAACCCGCCATGGTGTGACGCGTTTGTCGAAGTAATCACCAAAGCTAGTGGTAAATTCTGGCTGCTGATTATCTAATTCAATCACCCTAGGGACAAACTTTAAATTTGCCACCGTTGTATCGATAATCTGCTGTGAAATCCCTGCCGTTTTTGCTTTTTGCTGTAAATTAATCACACAGGTAGCAAAATCGGGATGCTCTTGAACTGGAGTAACATCAACAACAGGATCGGGTGATGCCGACACAGCACAGGCACTCAATAAGGTACTAGATACAAACATTGAAGCAATAAACACAGAAAAACGTCTTTTATGAGCCATGAACAACACTTATTTTACAAAAATGAATATTGAATATCGTGACGCATCGGCTTTCAGTAAACAAGACCTGTTAACATTAAACCCTGTTTATTTATGCCAAATTCAAGTGAAAAATAACAACACCGATGACAAGTGATTAATAATGAAGCCGTCACTCAAAACCACAGACACTCGTCTTAATCGCTGCACTTGATTTGAGTCATACAAACAGCTTGATAAATAAGCGGGTCAATAACGCCAAGACTATCGATTGATTTAAATGACCCAACGAACGACAGCGAATACAGTTACAACATTGACGCATTTAATCGTGTTAGTTTCTAATAAGAGACTAAATGCCCGATTTGCGTCTAGATTCTGGGGCAATTTAGTTTCTAAATGACCACCAAGGATCCTCATAAACAAAATTGTCATTAATTAAGCCTTTTCCTTATTCATTGAGTCCGTATAATGATGTTAATTCTCACTCATTTAAGCGATTTATCATGACAGAACAAACAGCAGCACTAACAGGCTTTATCGAAAGCGTAAAACAACATCAAGTCTTATGGGGCTTACAAGATGAAACAGGTGAAGGTTGGGTTGTATGTGACTCATCAGAATTTGAAGAAACTGATGTTATGCCACTTTGGTCAAGTGAAGCTGCTGCAAAAAGCCATTGCACTGATGAGTGGGCAGACTACAACCCAGTGACTATTACACTGACTGAGTTTTTAGAATACTGGGTAAGTGATTTAAATGATGACGGTGTATTAATAGGTGTTGATTGGGAAGCTGAACAAGAATGCCTAGAAATTGACCCTATCGTATTGGCTAAAGAATTAGTTGATTTTGAAAAAGAATAATCATTAATTGATTTGATCTTACTACCCAAGCTGTTCAGCCATTGAACAGCTTTTTGATATTATTATGCCCATGCCTACACTGATTGATATTCCTTTTGACAAACGCCACACCTGTTGGTTTTGCAACGAACCCAGTAATCATATTTTTGATTACTATAGAATGACTCACACTCCCCACCCCTCTCTAGCCATTCCTGCTTGTAAAGAATGCCATATGTTAGCCAAGAAAAATCTGCTGACCTCTATTTGGGATTGTCGAGATGCGGTTAAAGATAATTTAATGCATGTATATAGCAAAGACTTGGCGATTGGCATTAATTGGACTGAGCAAGAACTCGAAGAATCAGATTTTGATTGTATGATTTTTGGTGGATTTAAAAAAAGTGCCTGGATGATGTATCAAATAGCCCAAAGTCGCATGAATGCACGGGGCTGGCCATTAAGTCTGGACGGGGTTTTACTTGAAGGCGAAATAGCGGGTGACAGTAGTCAATATCATACCGGTTTCGAGTTTGACGATATAATGTTTACCTCTCTAACAAAAGCCATTGGCCACTATAGCAAGACCTTATCTTTAGACAGTGGTTTTTTACAGCAACTGGTTACCTTACTTGGTAAAGCTCAATTTGGCCATGCTGTCAAAATAGCGAGACTCAATATTGGTATCACCCCAGGGCATCAACGGCGTATTCTTGACGAGTTAATCGAAGATATGGATCAATAAAACCACTTAATCATTCAATTGTGGCCTAACTAAGAATACTCCGTAAACGATCTTGAACAACGCTGACTAATAAGTCGGGCTGGAATTTAGAGATAAACTCATTACAGCCGACTTTTTTCACCATCGCTTGGTTAAAGCTACCGCTTAAAGAAGTATTGAGAGTAATAAAGAGTGCCGCCATTCGAGGATCGTTACGCACCTCAAAGGTCAACTTATAACCATCCATTTCGGGCATTTCGGCATCGGTAATCATCATTAGCAATTCATCGGCAACCTGTCTGCCTTCATCAGCCCACGATTGTAATAATCGCAAAGCTTGTAATCCATCTGACGCCTCAATAATCTCTATACCAAGTTGATTGAGAGTGTCCCTTACTTGTTTACGCGCCGTTGACGAATCATCCACAATTAATATCTTACGACCAGGCATGTAAGAAACGAGCGCTTCATCTAACACACCGTCAGATAACTTCACATCGTAATCAATAATCTCAGCTAATACCTTCTCAACATCAATAATAGACACTAATCGTAAGTGTCCTTGGTCTTCAATTTTCGTTATTGCGGTTAAGTAATTATGTCCGCCAGTGGTTTTGGGCGGCGGCATAATATCACTCCAGGTCATGTTAACGATATTCTCGACTTTCCCGACTAAAAAAGCCTGCACACTGCGGTTATACTCGGTAATAATCAAGTTACAATCGTCATTCACTGGCATCGGCGAGAAACCAATCGCTTGTCGTAAATTAATCACTGGGATCGACATCCCTCTAATGTTGGCTACTCCATAAACATTATGATTACTGCCGGGTAACTTATTTAAGGGTGGCAACTTAACCACTTCTTTGATTTTAAATACATTAATGGCAAACAACTGGGTTGAGTTAATGCGAAACAACAACAATTCTAAACGGTTTTCGCCAACTAACTTAGTTCTTTGATCTACCGTATCGAGCACTTTTCTCATGAACAGGTTCCACCTAAAAACATACAAGCAACATCAAAGATGCGTCATCATTAACAAGGGTAATTATACTTAAAAAATATCATTAAACAGTGTTGAATCAGGATTTATGCCGCAAAAATAAAAAATATATATAAACAAGATCAAAAAACACCCCTAATACGTAAAATGTTTAATTCGAAACTCGAGTTATTTCATCTCACAAACGTTCTACTAAAGTTAACACCAATAAAAAGACTCCTGAAACCGCGGCATCAATTCACCCTCGGTTTTGCTTTGTTAAGTCTGTCGGCTGTTATCCTAATAGATAAGCCTGTTACTGTTGTAAAACCATTTAACTCAATTAATACTTAAGACGTTCATATGAATAGCCCGTCTTGATAATGCATTTGAGCATAACTTTTCACACATAACACAATATAATTTGGCATGTTTAAACCACAGATCAAGGTGATCATTAACCTGTTTGTGTACGTACAACAGTGTAGATTATTCGTTAAAAGTCATTCAGGGGCCGTTATGATCATCCCATTATTCCCATTACCGATTTGCTTATTACCTCAAGGATATACCCAGTTACGTATTTTTGAACCTAGATATAAACGCTTAGTATCAGAATCGCTAAAAAGTGGTGTTGGTTTTGGCTTATGTATGTTGGCTGATGATAAAAAAACCATATTACCCATGGGCACATTAACCCAGATTATCGACTTTGAAACGCTTGAAGATGGCTTATTAGGTATTAGTGTGCAAGGGCAAAAAACGTTCATTATTAACAAAATAAGTGTTGATAGTGACGGTTTAAAGCGTGCCGATGTCAGCTTAATTGATTCTTGGCCGTGCGATATCATTGAACGACAAACTGAACAGAGCCACGATCACACTGATGAGCGTAAAAAAGATAAAGCACTTAGCAATACGTTAAAGCAAATTTTACAGCAATACCCACAGCATCTTGCCCACTATTCTGAAGAAAATTTTAATGATATTGCGTGGGTTTGTCAGCGATGGCTTGAAATTATCCCATTGAGTTCCAAAGAAAAATATCAGTGTCTCAATAGCCATGATCATCAATTAGCTAAATCATTCTTAGCCGACATAATAAAATAATACAGAACTGTGATCCGAACCCAATAATGCCACGTACAAGATAATGATACTGCAGCTTGTTTGAGCTCAGGATAGCCACAGCATAAAGACGTAATCTCTTATGCTCAATGAGTTATTTATTGGATGCGGGTGAAATAATGGAAAATGTTCAATCACAAAGCACACAAAGTCGTTATGATAAGGGGCATCTTGCACAAAGATCCCTAATTAAACTAAGCGGTGCTATGAAATCAAACGAACCCAATCCAATGGCTGATGAGCTTGCGTCATTAATGATGCAGGTGGCTAATGATCGATGCAAAGCATCTTTTGCAAAACTTTTTTCGCATTTTGGCCCAAAAATTAACTCTTTTGGTGTTCAGCGCTTAAGCCAACAGGGCTTAGCCATGGATTTAGTTCAAGAGACAATGACTCGAGTATGGACAAAAGCCCATCTTTACAATGCAGACAAAGCAGCGGTAAGTACTTGGGTATTTACCATCATGCGTAATCAATGTTTTGACATGCTCCGTAAAGTACAACATAACCGTGAAGATTCTTTCGGTGATGATATTTGGCCTTTATTTGAGTCTGATGAAGCTGAAAACAACGACGATGATTTTTTATTATCGGCAACTTTATTGCTGCATGTAGAAGAATTACCTCCTCTACAACGCCAAGTAGTACAAGGTATTTATATGCAAGAGCTTACTCAACAAGAGTTAGCAGACAAACTTAACATTCCAATTGGAACGGTTAAATCTCGACTTAGACTTGGCTTGGAAAAATTAAAAAGCTTTATGGAGAAACACTATGATTAATTACCACCCAGACCAGCATTTGCTGTCTCTCCATGCTAAAGGCGAGTTGCCGCTATCGATGTCGATTGCTATCTCCGCTCATGCTGAATTGTGTCCTCATTGCCAGCAACAACTTGACCAGGTGACAATTGCGTTGTCTGAGCAACAGTTTGAGTCGGCCGTAAAAACTCAGTCGGTAGACACTAATAATAATCAATTAGACGCACTACTCGAGCAGCTACTAAATTCAACCTTAGATACTTTAGAGGTTGAACAAGCTAGTACAGTTGATCAGATTGAAGACAATAGCGTTAGTATTAAAGGTCAACATTATCCGCTGCCTAAGGTATTTCGTAAGCAAATTAATGCTTCTTGGCAGGGTATTGGTAAAGTCAGCCGTTTGAGACTCGATACCGGAGAGCCACAAGCAAGAGCAAGCTTGTTGCATATCGCAGCCAACGGTGAAATTCCTGAACATACACACAAAGGTGCAGAGCTAACATTACTGCTCGCAGGTGAGTTCAGCGACTGTTACAACACCTACAAGCCTGGTGACTTTATGTTGCTTGATAAAGAGCACCAACATTCACCAAAAACACTTGAAGGTTGTTTGTGCTATACCATTGTCGATGCCCCGTTATACTTCACTAAAGGGTTCAGCAAACTATTAAACCCAATTGGCGATTTACTTTACTAACCATTACGTTAGTTTCTTAAAATGTTAACTACTAAGGTTTGTGTATCGACAACTTGGCCGCTATTTATCATTAAGTTGTACCAGCAATAAGGGATGATGAGTGAATTTTCGTCATCCCTTTTAACACTATCGACATCCGAGCAAGGTGAGAATTGTCGATGATTAGTCACTAATTGCTATTTTTTAATCGAAAACTGCATTAATTTGATTAAAAATTGAAAAAGACTATTGCCATATGCAAACACTCAGTATATTATCCACACAGATTTAGTTTTCTTGTTAATTTTGGTTACCTACCTGTAAGTCTGCTCAACTTCACTTCGTAAATAAACCCAAGACAAGCTTCTGTACATCGTTTTTGATTTCAATTGATTTCTGTTGATATGATAATTTAAATTATATTCACGTCATCTTGTTGTCATAAAACTATGTTTAACTTACAAAGTTAAGTACTAAATATGTATTAATTTTTTTATGGCTATATGTCATGTGACAACATCAATGTTGCAAGCATAAAATAGACCTTAATCAACTATTTACATATCAACACTTGATTAGTGAGTAAAGGATAGGTTAAGTTAAATCTCGAAACATTAATCTTTTGCAACACTAAAAAATGCCAAGGATATTTTATTGAACAATTTTCTCACCTAATGGTGAATATATAAGAAGGAGTGTGACCTATGTCATACAACATGAATGGACACGAAATTTCAGTTAGCTTTCCGGTTAACTCTATCTCGTCAAACAAGAATTCAATTGCTTTTACCGACAGCCTAGGTAAAAACAAAAAAACCTTTTCAAAACGTATTGAAGCATTAAACTTCATGAAATGGTTAATCTCTGCCAATAAGTAATACCCCCTAACGCTTTGCGTTAATCATTTGCTCTGTTATTTAATAAACTCATTTCTCGGTATTCTCCTCTCACTTACCGATGTTTATTAAAACAGGGCAAAATGAATAACTCACTCGCATCATTTTAAGTTATTCTTCAGCGTTACATCCCAGTTAACCCCTCTAAAATATCTAATTTTATATCAACAACTTATAGAAAAAACATCTTGCATTCACCCTGTAATTAAACAGTGTGCGAAAATTTTCGTTGGTATCTTGGCAACATTGTTTTATTTCCCAAAACTCCCCCCTGATGTATATAGAGAATATCGGTTGCATTGGCAGTTTTACTATTCAAATAATGTTGTAACACTAGAAATCCAACCGGGTCGTACAATAATTCAAATTCAATTCCCGACTGGCATACTGTATTCCACATATCAAAACAACGTCGTGATAGTTTGCCAAAATGATATTTATGACCATCATTAATAATTGTAGGAAAATAAACCTCATCGACTAATTGTGAGAATTGTTGACGTAAATATTCATCCCCTCCCACGGTACTGCAAGTTAACACCTCAATGGTAAAAACTTTCGTTAATGATAAATGAGCCAATTGTTGAGTAAGTTGTTTATTTAAATAAGCCGCAGTGGTCCCCGTACCTGAGGGTAAAAATACCTTTAGCTTATTTTTTTGTTGATCTTGCGCCCATTGAATAATTTCACAGGCAAGTTGTGTTATCCCGGTTTCGGCATACTCACAACGCCCACCTTCAGGAATAAAAAGTAATTGTTTTTTATCTGCGTAGCTTGGATTCGATGAAACAATATATTGCATCGCATCGTCTAAATGCATACTTTGAAGATTTTCAACATCGGTCAAATGACTAACATCAATAATATTGGCGCCATTTTGTATCGCAGCGGCATAATTGCCTTGAGGATGTTGTAATAAAAACTCGCTGATATGGCTTACATAGTAATCAAATTTCCACCCTTGCCGCTTAGCCAATACTGACATGGAATATAATGAGTTGGCTTGGGCCGAACCCGATGCCACTAGTTGGGTAACATGTGAATAATCATGATGCAAAAAATGATAAAATTTACGTGCTTTATTACCACTAAAGTCAGCATGTAATAAATCATCTCTTTTAATGTAGATGCTGCGTCCACCAAAGTTCATCGTTTGCACTGGGCTTATCGAAAACATGAATTGTCTCAATCAACTGTAATATGAGCATTTTAACTAAAAAATGATAAATCTCATCGATTCATTTGCGTGAATCCTCGCACTGTTCTACTTTTACAATACCACAGCAACACTTAACCCTTAATAATCAACAAATTGAAAACATGGCATGAAAATGGCTTTATATTGAGAATATTGACTATTGATAGGAATGAAAATGTCTCTTTTACGCTTAATCTTTAATATTGCTTGGTTTTTAATGGGTGGTTTTGTTATGGGCCTAGCTTGGTGGTTTGTTGGAGTACTGTGCTTTATCAGTATCATTGGCATCCCATTTGGTCGTGCTTGTTTTGTTATTGGCGAACTGGCTTTCTGGCCATTTGGACAAGAGACCGTTAACCGAAAACACATTTCAGGCCAAGAAGATATTGGCACTGGCACGTTAGGTTTGGTGGGTAATGTAATATGGTTTTTATGCTTTGGTATTTGGCTCGCGATTGGTCATCTAGTCCATGCTCTGGCTTGTTTTGTAACGATTATAGGTATTCCGTTCGCGTTACAACATCTTAAATTGGCCTTATTAAGTTTAACCCCTATTGGTCAAACCGTTATTGCCAAACCGACTTATTAACATTCGTTAATAACCGCTGAATGACCACTATTCTAAAAAGCCGATAGCATAATGCTGTCGGCTTTTTATTTGCCTAATCGTATCAGCACCGTGTACATTGCCATTCTTAAGCACTGAAAGGTTATTCAGTCACTTTAAAGACAATAATGGGATAACATGAACTATTGGTTAATGAAGTCTGAACCAGACGACTTTAGTATTGATAATCTACAGATGAGTAAGCAGCAAACTGTTGCTTGGCAAGGTATTCGTAACTATCAAGCACGTAATTATATTCGTGATCAAATTACATTGGGCGATGTAGTGTTGTTTTACCACTCTAGCTGTAAAGTTCCTGCCATTGTGGGTTTAGCAAAAATTAGCAGTGAAGCTCAAATTGATAGCAGTGCTTTTGATAACCGTTCACCGTATTTTGATGCAAAATCTAACGCTAATGCGCCTCGATGGTGGCAAGTCGATATTCAATTTATGGCCAAATTTTCTAAGCCTGTGAGCTTGAAGCAATTGAAAGCCGATCCCGCGCTGCAAGATATGGTATTAGTGGCTAAAGGTGCCCGCCTGAGTATTCAGCCCGTCACACAGTTGCAATACCAACACATTATGCAACTAACAACCTTAGAATAATAACGTTAGATTGATGACCTTGCATCGGTAACCTTGAATTAAAACAGACCAGCTTGTCAGCAGGCCAGTAAACATCTTCTTTAAATCAGCCTCCTAAAGACAGCTCAGACTACGTAAACACTATTAGCTATAAATAGTCTGAGCTCAAATACTAACGGCACAGTGATAAGATCACGCAATGCCCATATTAGTTAATCATTCGCCCTATTCCGCCAAGTACAGAACCTTCACCTTGGTCTTTGCCACCACTTGATGGTGCATGAGCAATAATTCTGTCAGCCATACGAGAAAACGGTAAGCTTTGTAACCACACAGTCCCATGGCCTTTTAAGGTTGCAAGGAACAAACCTTCACCACCAAATACCATCGACTTTAATGAGCCTGCACGTTGTATGTCATAATCAATCCCGGGAGTGAATCCAACTAAACAACCGGTATCGACCCGCAATGTCTCACCGTGTAATTCTTTTTTAATCAGTGTCCCACCAGCATGCACAAACGCCATGCCATCACCTTTAAGGCTTTGTAGAATAAATCCTTCACCACCAAAGAAACCGGTGCCTAATCGCTTATTAAACTTCATGCTTACTTGCGTGCCTAAGGCTGCCGCTAAAAAGCTGTCTTTTTGGCAGATAAGTTCGCCTTGATGTTGAGCTAAGTCTATCGCCAAAATAGTGCCAGGAAATGGCGCAGCAAATGCCACTTTTCGTTTTTGTTGACCTTGATTAGTAAAGTGGGTCATAAAAATACCCTCACCCGAAATGGCGCGTTTACCTGCACCAAGTAGCTTGCCAAAAAAACCGGATTCTGGTTCAGAGCCATCACCCATTCTGGCCTCAAACATAATGTCTTCTTCGAGGTAAGTCATCGCACCCGCTTCAGCAATAACAGACTCATTTGGGTCTAATTCAACTTCAACCAGCTGCATGCTAGAACCTATAATTTCATAATCTACTTCATGACTTTTCATGCTCATTTTCATTCCTTAAAAATTTATTTAATGTTTGCAGTTGCCCAATTCAGTATTAAGGCATTATTCCTTATGGATGATTTAAGGTAACAAAATGATCATCCATTTAACATGACAACATTTCAATAAAATATCCGCGTTCTGTTGCCACTGCATTTGTTTGCCAATTGTGTCCATCGTTAACCTAAACCCGCACCGCTCAATCCTGATTGTTGTTGTAATTGATATTGAGCAAATTCTTGCAAAATAAGCTCGGTAAATAACTGCCCAGCTCGCCCAAGCGGACGTTCAAGTGTGGACACTAATTGCGGTGTAAAACTAAAGCGGTTACCACCAATAAAATCAATCTCGATCAGTTGCCCTTGATGTAATTCTTCAGCAATTAAAAAATCCGGCATCCAACCAAAACCCAGGCCTTTTAGTAAAGCATTTTTTTTCATGATAAAGCCTGACAAATAAAAGACTTTATCGCCGCCAAATTGCATTTCATCGCGGTCACGTTTACCAGGAGATGAATCTTCGATGGTTAACTCAACATGTTGTTGCAATTCAGGCAAACTAATGTCTTTAAGATGACTTAAGGGATGTTGTGATGACGCGACAAGCACGCTGGTAATAGCAGGTAGCGGTTTAGGATGATAAGAGGGGCCAGTACGATAATCCTTAACCAGCATTAAGTCGGCCTGGTCGCGCTCAAAGCGATGCTGTACCCCGCCTAAAAACTCCATATTAAGCTGCACTTTAGTCGGTATGTTGTGTTCTGACATGCGCTTAAGCGCGGTCATGATCGGTTCCATCGGTAAAGCACCGTCTATCACTAACTCAAGTTTGGGCTCCCAACCCTGACTAAAACGACTGGCCAGATGTTCAATATTGGCTAAATGCTGTAACAGTCGTTGCCCTTCTGCCAAAATAACCTTCCCTTCGGGTGTTAATTCCGCTCGATAATGATCTCGATTAAATAATGTCACGCCGAGATGTTGCTCTAGTTTTTTAATCTGATAGCTTACTGCCGATTGTGCCTTGTGTAATCGCTCTGAAGCTTTTGCAAAACTTCCTTCTTCAACAAGTACTTGCAGTACATTAAAGGCATCGATATCTATTCGCATAAGATTTCCACTGTCCCGTTATCCATACACAAATGTAAAGTTAACATAACAATCTAAAAAATAGATTGTGTTGAGTTATTTATTATTCTTTTTTTTGTTGATCTTTACCACTAAATTGTAAGTTAGATCACATATTGGTTTGCCCAATGCGATTAGGCCATAACAACAAATAACATAAACGCCACGACACTCGCAGTCGATTCACCATAGGACAATCAGATGCCATTCTATGTTAAACAAGGTCAGATCCCGACCAAACGTCACATTGCCTTCGAAAAAGACAATGGCGAGTTGTACCGTGAAGAATTATTTTCAACCCATGGCTTTTCGAATATATACTCCAATAAATATCATCACAATATGCCAACCAAAGCGATAGACGTTCAACCTTATTCGTTATCTCATGGTGAACAATGGCAAGACTCATTAATTCAAAATTACAAATTAGACTCGCGCCAAGCCGACTGCCAAGGCAACTTTTTTAGCGCCCGAAATAAAATATTTTTCAATAATGATGTCGCCATGTACACCGCGAAAGTGACTGAAGACACCAATGAATTTTATCGAAATGCCTATGCTGACGAAGTGGTGTTTATTCACGAGGGTGAAGGCCAATTATTGAGTGAATACGGTGTCATTGAAACCAATAAATGGGATTACTTAATTATTCCACGCGGGACCACGTACCAACTTAAATTTAACGATTATCAAAATGTACGCTTGTTTGTTATTGAATCATCCTCAATGGTCGAAGTGCCAAAGCATTTCAGAAACGAATACGGCCAAATGCTTGAATCTGCACCTTACTGTGAACGAGACATTCGTACGCCAACCTTGG
Organism: Shewanella sp. S1-58-MNA-CIBAN-0166; assembly: GCF_040310085.1. Taxonomy (NCBI): domain Bacteria; kingdom Pseudomonadati; phylum Pseudomonadota; class Gammaproteobacteria; order Alteromonadales; family Shewanellaceae; genus Shewanella; species Shewanella sp. S1-58-MNA-CIBAN-0166. The sequence goes on from NZ_JBEOPN010000007.1 coordinate 123,785, forward strand.
CTGATGCCGTGGTTGAAAAAGGTGAGTTTCCGTTAATGTGTAAATTTGGTGATCGCTATCAAAAAATGACACTGCAATGGCATCCATTTGACTTAGTCGGCTGGGATGGTTGCGTTTATCCTTGGGCATTTAACATCAGTGAATATGCACCCAAAGTTGGCAAGATTCATTTACCACCGTCTGAGCATTTAGTGTTTACTGCACACAATTTTGTCATTTGTAACTTTGTGCCACGCCCATACGATTTTCATCCCAAATCGATACCGGCACCTTATTACCACAACAACATCGACAGCGATGAAGTCTTGTATTACGTCGATGGTGACTTTATGAGCCGTACAGGCATTGAAGCGGGCTATATGACGTTACACCAAAAAGGTGTGCCGCATGGGCCTCAACCTGGTCGCACAGAAGCCTCTATCGGCAAAACAGAAACATACGAATATGCGGTGATGGTTGATACCTTCGCCCCACTGAATTTAACCGCTCATGTCAAAAATTGCATGAGTGATGATTACAACCGCTCTTGGTTAGAAAACTAAGACCACATTTATAGCTAACCCAAGTCACCAAAGAGTGATGGCGTGTTGACATAAAATAAAGGAAAACAAAATGGCAAGCGAACTAAATCCACTGGGCCTTTTAGGCATTGAATTCACCGAATTTGCTAGCCCAGATACAGAATACATGCACCAAGTATTCATTGATTTTGGTTTTTCGATGTTAAAAAAAGCCAAAAATCATGACATTGTTTACTACAAACAAAATGACATTAACTTTCTATTGAATAAAGGCCGTGCAGGCTTTTCTGCAGAATTCGCCAAATCTCATGGTCCGGCTATTTGTTCAATGGGTTGGCGTGTAGAAGATGCACAGTTTGCATTTACAGAAGCCGTTGCCCGTGGTGCAAAACCAGCCGATGATGCCAATAAAGACATGCCCTACCCAGCTATTTACGGTATCGGCGACAGTCTGATTTATTTTATTGACACTTTTGGTGAACAAAACAATATTTATCAAACTGACTTTGTCGATTTAGAACAGCCTATCGTAACGCCTGAGAAAGGCTTTATGGAAGTCGACCATTTAACCAATAATGTCTACAAAGGCACCATGGAAAAATGGGCTAACTTTTATAAAGACATCTTTGGATTTACCGAAGTACGTTATTTCGATATCAGCGGCGCTCAAACTGCTTTGGTATCTTATGCGCTACGCTCTCCAGACGGCAGTTTCTGTATCCCGATTAACGAAGGTAAAGGAAATAACAAAAATCAGATTGATGAATACTTAGGTGAATACAATGGCCCAGGTGTTCAACATCTGGCATTCAGAAGCCGTGACATTGTGGCCTCTCTCGATGCTATGGAAGGCACCTCAATCAAAACACTGGATATTATTCCTGAATATTACGACACCATTTTCGAGAAGTTGCCACAAGTGACCGAAGATCACGACCGTATCAAGCATCACCAGATTTTGGTTGATGGCGATGATGACGGTTATTTACTGCAAATTTTCACCAAAAATCTATTTGGCCCAATCTTCATTGAAATCATTCAACGTAAAAATAACCTTGGCTTTGGCGAAGGTAACTTTACCGCGTTGTTTGAATCGATTGAACGCGATCAAATGAAACGTGGCGTGCTGTAATTTTATAAACACGAAGTGATACATAAAAACCAGCAAATTGCTGGTTTTTATCATTTTAGGCCTTTACACTCTGCCATCTACACTCTAATCAAAGACCTTTCTAATGCCAGATTACGCCGTACTCGCTGTGTTTATTCCAACGTTCTTTTTTGTGTCTATCACCCCCGGTATGTGCATGACTTTAGCCATGACACTCGGCATGAGTATTGGTGTACGCAGAACCTTATGGATGATGTTAGGTGAATTAGTAGGCGTGGCGTTGGTCGCCATTGCAGCAGTACTTGGGGTTGCGAGCATCATGCTAAATTACCCACAGGTGTTCGATATTCTTAAGTGGGTGGGTGGTGCTTACCTTGGCTACATTGGCATTAATATGTGGCGTGCTAAAGGCAAAATGGCCATCATCACTGGTATTGAAGTGAAAGCCAGTCGCATGAGCTTAATCAGCCAAGGATTTATTACCGCGATTGCCAACCCTAAAGGTTGGGCTTTTATGATTTCGCTATTACCGCCGTTTATTAATGTTGATAATGCCGTTGGGCCACAACTCGCCGTTTTGCTTGGTATTATAATGGTCACCGAAAGTGTGTCGATGCTGGCTTATGCCAGCGGCGGTAAGAGTTTACGATTATTTTTAAGTCGAGGCGATAATATCCGCTGGATGAATCGTATCGCCGGAAGTTTAATGATACTGGTTGGTATTTGGCTAGCGCTAGGCTAACCCAGAAAGCACATTTGATGAGTAATTAACCTCATATTATTTTATGTATTTTCAATCGATTTATACGGCAGTTGTTCGCACATTTGCTGTCTATAAATGTCGATATGAGCTTGCTCTTGTTGACAAAAAGCACCGATGGCATCATTAAAACCTTCATGAGCAACAAAATGGCTTGAGGTGGTTTTCACAGGACGAAAACCTCGAGCCACTTTATGTTCGCCTTGTGCTCCTGCATCAAAAACTAATAACTGATTAGCGATAGCGTACTCAATGCCTTGGTAATAACATGCTTCAAAATGGACATAGTCGCATTCTGTTAACGCCCCCCAATAACGACCATATAAATGCGTGTCTGACACAAAATATAATGCTGATGCCACTAATTGTGCGTCACTATTTTCAATCAATAATAATCGGATCATTGAGCCCATTGTTGCTGCTATCTGCTCAAAGAATGCTGCCGACAAGTACCCTTTATGACCAGAACGCTTTAAATAAGTATTTTGATAACAACGCACAAAATCCTGCCATTGCTGTGCACTCGCCTTATCGCCATCTATAAATCGGAATTGTAGCTGTTGCCTTGCAGAAATTCGTTCTTTAGTGATGTTTTTGCGTTTACGTGACGTTAATGTACTCAGAAAGTCATTAAAATCAGCATAATTTTGGTTGTGCCAATGAAACTGACAACCAACACGCTCCATTACCCCTGCTTGTGCAAACTGAATATGTTGCTCGGTATTGGTAAATAAACAATGCCAAGATGACCAGCCCTGTTTAATGACAGTTTGTGACAGATAGGTTTGAATACCGTCAATCAAGGGTTGTTGATCGTGTTTTGGTAACCTTGGGTCAATACCAATACGCCGCCCAGTTGTAGGAGTAAAAGGTATACTGCTCACGAGCTTGGGGTAATAGCCTATATTATGGCGCTCATAAGCTTCTGCCCATGCCCAATCAAACACATATTCCCCCCAAGAATGACTTTTAAGGTACAAGGGCATTAATGCAATAATATTATCGCCATCCATCACCATAAGGTGCATCGGTGTCCAACCCGTTTCAGCACTAACGCAGCGACTCATTTCCAGAGCGGATAAATATTCATGCCGGGTAAAAGGATGAGATGATCCAAAAAAGATATTCCATACTGAAGAATCTATATTGCTAATACTATTAACAAATTTATATTGATAAACTCGCGTTTGTGTTTGTTCCACCCACACCTACCCTATAATAATTAACACTCAACCGCTAAAACTCATACCAATTTTTGCTATCATGTGGCATGTTCTATCACAGTATCTTCTCAATACACACCAAGGATTGATCGTGACACGATTCCCTAAATTAACACCGCTTTTTTTGAGCACCGCATTAACACTCACACTTTGTTATCCTGCGCTTCATATTGCTGACAGCCAAGCAAATGAAGCTTCAATCTTCAGTGAAATGGCAACGGCTCAGCCAATCTATGCTAAGCATGGCATGGTTTCAAGCCAAGAAGCCATAGCTAGCCAAATTGGTGTTGATATTTTAAAACAAGGTGGCAACGCGGTCGATGCGGCCGTAGCCGTGGCATATGCACTTGCAGTAACCTTACCTCGCGCAGGTAATATTGGTGGTGGTGGTTTTATGCTAGTGCATTTAGCCGAGCAAAATAAAACCATTGCTATCGATTACCGTGAAACAGCCCCTGCTAAAGCGCACAAAGATATCTTCCTTGATGAACAAGGCAATGCAGTTGACAAACTCAGTCGTGAGCATGGACTAGCTGTGGGCGTACCTGGAACCGTTATGGGGATGGAACTGGCCTTAAAACAATATGGCACCATGAAAATGGCGCAAGTGATCAAGCCTGCGATTAAGCTCGCCAAAGACGGTATAGTTGTTACTTCAGATCTATCAAACTCATTAGCGGGCCTTAAGTCACGCATAACCCAATGGCCAAGTTCAGCAGCAATTTTCTACCATGCCGACGGCAGTAATTATCAGGTCAATGAATTGCTCAAACAACCCGAGTTAGCGCAGTCATTATCGTTGATTGCCCAGAAAGGTAGTAAAGGGTTTTATCAAGGTGAAACGGCTGAAAAAATTGTCTCTGCGGTCCAAAATGCTGGCGGGGTAATGAGTTTAACTGATTTAGCTAACTACAAAGTTGTTGAGCGCGAACCGGTTCGAGGTAATTATCGAGGCTACGAAGTGGTATCTATGCCGCCGCCATCTTCAGGGGGTATTCATATTATCGAAATGCTCAATGTACTCGAACAATTCCCCATTGATAAATTAGGCCACAATAGCGCAAACACTTTGCATCTTATGGCCGAAACCATGAAATATGCCTATGCTGATCGTAGTGAGTATTTAGGCGACCCAGATTTTGTTACTGTTCCTGTAAAACAATTGACTAGCAAACAATACGCAAAAGAGATTGCCAGTAAAATCGCCATCAATAAAACCACCCCTAGCAGCGAAATTAAGCCTGGGAAACTAGCACCATATGAGAGCGATCAAACTACCCACTTCTCGGTTATCGATAAATGGGGCAATGCAGTTGCTAACACCTATACCCTTAACTTCAGTTATGGTTCAGGCTTAGTCGCTAAAGGTACTGGGATTTTATTAAACAATGAAATGGATGACTTTTCGGTTAAACCAGGTACCCCTAATGGTTATGGCTTAATTGGTGGGGAAGCAAATGCAGTGCAAGGAAATAAGCGCCCTCTTAGCTCCATGAGTCCAACCATGGTAATGAAAGATGGCAAACCTTTCATTGTTACCGGCAGCCCTGGTGGCTCGCGGATTATTAATATTACGCTGCAAATGATCATGAATGTGATTGATCATAACTTAAACATTGCCGAAGCAACTGCTGCTGCACGTATGCATCACCAATGGTTACCTGATTTTATTTGGGTGGAACATACATTGAATCGCGATACGATTTCATTACTTGAAGCCAAAGGTCACAAAGTGAAAGTGCAAGAGTCGATTGGCAGTACTCAATCGATAATGATGACAGAGCAAGGTCTTTTTGGTGCTTCAGATCCAAGACGCGCGGGTTCTGCCGCCATCGGCTATTAATACCATTAACCATTATCCTTAAAGCAATAGCGGCTTTACATAATCTAAAGCCGCTATCATTGATAATAAAGTAACAAAAATCATTAACGATATCGTTCTCACGCTAGCGGTACTTACCTAATTCGAAATCATTTCGAATACATAAAAAGTTCATCTTGATGGTTCACAATTAAAATATGTTAAATCAAACATAAACTATATTAACTCACAAAAAACAACATCTTCATCGCCTATCAAACTTGTTAATAATCATAATATTAAATGGACACCTCATTCAGGGGTGAATAATATTTTATTATATTAAAACAAAATCAATATTGTATTTCCAACGAGTTGAACAATACTAACATCGCAATGTGATTGTTTATTAAGCTTTAGCTTTTGTTAGTGATTTTATCCCATTATTTAAAGTGATATTATTGTAACCATGTTAAATAAATTGATTACATAAGGTTATATGCTGCTGACAAATTTAAAAATTAAGCACAGAATTACCCTACTTACTGTTGTCGCCATTTTGTCGTTTGTGATTTCTTTAATTATTAACAATCAAACTGGTGAAAACAATGCACAACGGTTAAACGGACTTCAAAACCAACTTTATCCCGCACTTAATCTAGCAACCATAAATCAAGGGTTGTTACTGCAATTAGATCAAACTATTCAGTCAGCAATAACCACAGGCGAAGAAGACAGCTTAGACATAGCTAAAACGATGGTGAAGCAAATTACGGATAATTTAAATGAGTTAGCCATTTTACTTCCAGCTGAAGAAATAAATACACAACAATTGATTCGTGACATTACCCTTTATCATGAAAATGCTAGAAGCCTTGCTGCCGAGTTTATAAAGGATGATGTTGACTTTAGTAAAATTCAAACTCAAGCGACAGATAATGCCAAGCGATATCAAACTTTAGTTAAACAATTTGCGGCCAAGAAGAAAGATTATTCAACAGAGTTTGAGCAACGGATCCAATTAACCATAGCCAGTACTGAACGTGCAGAAAATAGTCTAATGCTCATTGGTATTGCGGCTACAGTCGTCATGATTGTAGTAGGAGTCTTAGTTAATAAATCAATTATTAGTACTATCGACAATGTAACCCAGTCACTTCGTAACATATCCCAAGGTGAGGGCGATCTACGATCACGGATTCAGTATGCAGGCAAAGATGAAATAGCACAGCTTGTTTATTGGTTTAATCAATTTGTGTCTAAACTTCAATCGTCTATTGCCGATACAAAGAATACCACTGAAAATTTAACCGAAGTTGCAGCAACGTTACTCAGTGGTAGTCAATACAGTGAACTCAATGTACAGCAACAAAATGAATCCATTGAGCAGATTTCACAAGCCATGAAAGAAATGTTTGTCAGTGTCACTCATATTGCTGAATACGCATCAAGCGCAGCGCTTGATGCTGAGAATGCCAACACTGAGGCAAAACAAGGCGTTGTTATTGTTAACGATGCTGTTATTACCATTAATACCTTGGCTGAAGAAGTACAGCAAACTGCGGTTGTCGTTAATCAATTGGACGCATATACCCATAATGTTAATGACATATTAGACACGATAAGAAGTATAGCAGATCAGACTAATTTACTCGCACTTAACGCTGCGATTGAAGCCGCGCGAGCTGGTGAACATGGGCGCGGGTTTGCGGTAGTTGCAGATGAAGTCAGAACATTGGCCTCTAGAACACAAACCTCGACCCAAGAAATCCAACAAGTGCTACAAGAATTACGCTCCACGTCTAAACAAGCCGTTGACGCGATGGCTCGTGGTATCAACACTGCAGCAATAGGGGTTAAATCAACCTCTTTAGCCGGTGAAGCCTTACAACGTATCACAGGTAAAGTGAGTGCAATATCAGAGGTTAATGACCAAATTGCGGCTGCCACCGAAGAACAACATACAACTTCGGTGTTGATTCAGCAATATGTAGCTGAAATGGAAGCCGGTTCACAGAAAGTCAGGGTAACGACGGCTGATATGGGAGGGATCAGTGTTGATATTCAAAATATAAGTGAAAGACTACAATCAATTACTAACCAATTTAAGGTGTGAGATTGATTGTAAAAGCAGTAGCAGAAAACCAAAAATATAAGCCCTAAAGGCATATTGAGTGATGATCAAGGAGTAACACCATGCAGTTTAATTTAAAAGTATTATCTGTTGCAATATCAATGGCAATGATACCTAACCTAGCAACAGCAGATGAAGCTGCTGATGCAAAAATAGCTAAGTTAGAGCAGCAAGTTCAAACGCTGCAAAAACAACAAAATGCTAGCCTAACTGACAAAGTAAAATTTAACGGCTTTATTAGTGGAGCCTATATCAGCTCTGACAATGATGCTGGTTATAATAATGCAGATTCAAGTGCTGATTTTAACGAAGACAGTAAATTAGGGCTACAAGGTACCTTTAACATTTCTGACAATACTCAAGCAGTATTACAGTTAATGATGCGCGGTAAATACGACTGGGAAGTTGAAGCAGAATGGGCCTATTTATCTCATCGCTTTGAAAACGGCGTCAAGATTCGTGGTGGTAAACTGCGAGTCCCTTTATTCATGTACTCTGATTACTTAGATGTTGGCTACGCACAGCCATTTGCTCGTCCACCACAAGAAGTATACGGCGCTATTCCGTTTTCGTCTTACACAGGCGCTGGCGTGTCATACGATGTTGAATATGATGACTCAACCTTAACAATGCAAGCCTTTGGTGGTGAGTCAGATGTTAAAAATTCAGCGGTTGAACTCAGTAACCTTATGGGTGCTAACCTGAGCTGGACTGACGAAATATGGACTTTACGTGCCGTATACGCTCAAGCACAACTAGACGGACCTATTGTTAATGAAGTTGACGTAACATTAGCGCCTGGAGTGAACACCCAAGCGAACTATACGGTATTAGAACTTGATGATGATAAAGGTTCTTTCGTCGGAGTGGGTGCAAGTTACGACAATGGTGAAGTCATTGCGATAACAGAATGGACTCGTTCAGAAATTGATAACGCTTACCCTGATATTGATTCTGGTTACTTAACATTAGGCTATCGTATTAAGGAATTTACGCCTTACGCTACTGTTGCTTATACGAAAACTCAAGATAATGATGAGCGTCTACCTTTATCTACAGCGGCTGCAATTCAGATGGTTGCCTTTAATGCTGAACGTATGGCTTACAGTATTGGTTTGCGATGGGATGCAATTGATAACGTTGCGATTAAATTTGATGTCACCTACGCCGATGATTTTGGTGACACTTCAGGTGGATTCTTAGGCAACAACTTAGACACGTCAACAGGTAAATTCACTTACGATGACACCTTGATTTACACCGTTAAATTCGACGCAGTATTTTAAGGGGTATGATAATGAAAAAATTATTAACAATTTTAGCACTAAGTTTAACTGCCGTTACCTCAGCTAATGCTGCTGTAGTGATTATTGGCAATCCTGCTGCTGCAGATATTTCAATTAATGATGTAAAAAAAGCTTTTTTAGGAAAAGGTGATTCTTCAGTCGTCGTTTACGAATTAGAAGAAGGTAATCCTATTCGCAGTGAGTTTCATCAAGCTGTTACCGGTAAGTCAGATGCTCAACTGAAAGCATTTTGGTCTAAGCAAGTCTTCACAGGTAAAGGTACTCCACCTCCTGCGGTTTCTGGTGCAAGTGCGATGAAATCAGCAATTGCAAGCAATCCAAATGCCATTGGCTACATTGATGAAGCAGACGTTGATGCCACAGTAAAAATCATTATTAAGCCATAAATAATAATGAAATTGTGATTAATACTCACCAAATAGGGTAGAAACATAACCAGCGATGGTTTTGACAGTAACCAAAAAACAAACCGAGCAATTACCACGATTGCTCGGTTTTTTGTTGCTAACTCATCAATAAAACATTGAGCCGACTAAGTTAATAGCATCAAAACATATCAACAATCCGTTTATTAATGTTTATGGTACTTTGCTGATATCCATAAACTAATAAATATTGCCAGCAATATGATATTCAGGCCATTGAAACTACGATTGATGAGTTATACCAGAGAGTTAGTACTCGCATTGATAATCGTTAAATATCTGCCTTGCCATATGATTGAAGCAATAGAATAATCATATTAATTTCACTCGCGTCAAATACATATTTTTAATTTAACAGATCATGTACCGATGAAATGGTACAGATAACTAAAAGGTAAAGATGCAAGTATTAAAACGCTGTTACCTAGCAAAGGTTGATTAAAGGATAAACCTTAATATATTAAGATTTTAATTCTATTATTAACCATACCCGTTATGGTTTTGGTCGTGTTAATTTTAACCAGCACAGTGAATATTATTACATTTATAATGACTATTTAGTCTAAATAAGCAGAATTTATATATTTAGTGACATAAGTGTTATTCATAGTAAACCATGAAATAAGTTCATAGTACCAGTCTCAGTCTCAGTCTCAGTCTCAGTCTCAGTCTCAGTCTCAGTCTTTATTAAGTAAACCGACAAATTAATATAAAATACAATGATAGCCAGTCAGCTTTTTATCACTTTTTATGGCTATTAATTGCGCGAACGCACTCATTAATCATATTAATTCAGCGTTCCATCACAATTTATTCATATCTTATGCTTATAATCACCGCGGTGTTTTCATTTTATTATCAAAATAGTTAAGGAACGTTAACACTACGTAAGAGGCAAAAACAAAAAATACGCCTCGGGGTCAAATAAATATAGAGAGTAAATTATGTTAAATAAAACACTTCTTGCCGTTGTTATCGCTGGTGCACTGGGACTCGGCGGTTGCGGCTCTGATAATGACGATCAAACAAGTACTGTTACTGCAGATATCAAGTTACGTGTAATGGAAACGACTGATCTTCATACCAATATGATGGATTACAACTATTACTCAGGGAAAGATGATAAGACCATTGGTCTGGTACGTACAGCAAGTTTAATCAATGCAGCACGCGCCGAAGTCACTAACTCAGTTTTATTAGATAACGGTGATTTATTGCAAGGTAGCCCTATGGGAGATTACATTGCCAATAAATTCAAAACTGACAGCAACATGTTAACCGACACACACCCAGTGTACAAAGCAATGAATACACTAGATTATGAAGTAGGTAATATTGGTAACCATGAATTTAATTATGGCTTAACATTTCTTGAGCAATCAATATCGGGTGCAAATTTCCCCTACATTAACTCGAACGTAATTTGTGCTGATAAAGATGGTTGCTGGGGTGATGTGCTATTTAATGAAAACATGTTCACACCGTATATAATTAAAGACAAAGTTGTTATCGATGTTGACGGTAATGAACACACAATCAAAATCGGTTATATCGGTTTTGTACCACCACAGGTTTTACAATGGGATAAAGCTAACTTAGACGGTAAAGTTGAAGTCTTAGGCATTGTTCAAGCGGCTAATAAGTTTATTCCGCAAATGAAAGCTGAAGGTGCTGATATTATTTTAGCCATTCCGCATTCTGGTATTGGTTCAAGTGAAAACCCTGGCGATCCATGGGCAGAAAACGCCACTTATGCACTCACCAATGTTGATGGTATTGATGCAATATTCTTTGGCCACAGCCACTCAGTTTTCCCAGCCGCAAGCTATAGCGATTTACCGAACACCGACGTAGAAAAAGGGCTATTAAACGGCATTCCAGCTGTAATGCCTGGTCGTTGGGGTGATAACTTAGGTGTGGTTGACTTAGTTGTACGCCAAGTAGAAGGAAAATGGACCGTAATTCATGAAGAATCAACGGCTAAAGCACGCCCAATTTACGACAATGCTAATAAAGTAGCATTGGTTGAAGGTGAAGCGAGCTTACGTGATGCAATTGAAATTGAACATAATGGTACTATCGAATATGTTAGCCAACCTATTGGGGTTGCTGCCGCTAACATGTACAGCTTCTTAACGTTAGTTCAAGATGATCCAACGGTTCAGATTGTATCTAATGCTCAAATAGCGCGTGTTAAAACATTAATTACTGATGATTTAAAAGATTTGCCAATCTTGTCAGCTTCGGCACCATTTAAAGCCGGTGGACGTTATGCTGAAGGAGATGCAAGCCAATATGTACAAGTTGATGCTGGCGACCTTTCGTATAAAAACGCAGCTGACTTATACCTTTATCCAAATACTATGGTTGCAGTTAAAGCCACCGGTGCGGAATTAAAAGATTGGTTAGAATGTTCTGCCAACCAGTTTAATCAAATTGATCCAACCATCAGTGCCCCACAAAATTTAATTAATCGCGCAGGCCACCCAACCTATAACTTCGACGTTATTGATGGCCTAACTTACAAAATTGATGTAACTCAACCAACTAAGTTTGACCGTAGCTGTGAAGTTGTTAATGCCGGTGCTAACCGTATTGTTGACTTAGCTTACACTGCTGCCGATGGTACGGTTATTACGGGTGATGATTTAGCCGCTATGTCATTTGTAGTGGCATCAAATAACTACCGTGCATTTGGTGGTTCATTTGCGGGTACCGGTTCTGACCACGTAGTGCTAGAACTGCCAGATACCAACCGTGATGCATTATCAGCTTATATTACTGAGCAATCACAACCAAATGCAACTGGCGGATATGATGCTATGGTCGATCCATCAGCTGATTACAACTGGGATTTTAAAACTATTGATAATGCGACTGTTGCATTAGACATTCGTTTTGAAACTCAAGATAGCGATGTTGCTGACAAGTTTGTTGCTGATAATCAACAACGTAAAATGGTGAAGTTACCTACAACAGCTGATGTTGTCGCAGGCTTTGCGATTTATAGCATCGACCTAACGACACCTGTTGCTGCTAAATAATTATTAGCGGACTCAATACAAAGAAGGCGCTTTATGCGCCTTCTTTATTTTTATAGTTCTGGCCTAAAATATGGCCACACAACTTAAATACAGTCACCATTATTTAAACAATGAGTTTGCAAACTATTACTCTTCAAACAACTGCGCCATTTTTTGAATATGCACTAATGAAACGTGATGTTGATTTCGTTGTGCACAAAGCTGTTGATGTTGGTCATCATCTGGATTCCCTACTAATACCACTTTAACTTGATAGCCTAATGCTTTTGCTGCTGCGTCATAAGCCATAAATTCCCATTTCGCGATATTAGTATTATCACAAATAACTATTGGTTCATTTCGCGCCAACGCCTGAATAAAAGCCGTTAAATTAGCCTGATGATATTGGCCAATTTTTTGCGGATTAAAGCGATATTGTCCCTGTTGATAAAAATAGCGATCTGTAGAGAATAGACCATGCTGTCGGATATGAATCGCCTGCTCAATGCCTTGAGAAATAATAAATTGTTCAACCCAATAAGACTTACCACTGCCAGGTAAACCACGCATTATAATCGCCAGCTTTGACGGCATCACGTCATTTACCGCTCTATCAACTAACTTTTCACTCACTTCCAACCACCTTACCTGCTAAAATATCGTCAACTAACTTAGGTAAAATATCACCCGCTTTTCCGGTAAAATGATATTGAAACTGACTATGACGGTCTGCAGGATCAAGGTTAACCTCCACAGTTTGAGCACCGTGGTGATTCGCGCTATCGACAAAGCCTGCCGCGGGATAAACCGTACCAGATGTGCCAATCGCAATAAATAAGTCACAGTGGTCTAAAGCGTCGTGGATTCTGTCCATACCAAAAGGCATTTCCCCAAACCACACAATATGTGGCCGCAAGCGTTTTCCCGGGATACAACAAGTGCAACAGTTTTCAGCACCAAAAGGTTCACGTAATACAAAGGTTTGTAATGATTGTGGGCATCGACCTTTTGCTAATTCGCCGTGCATATGCAGTAATCGTTTAGACCCTGCCCGCTCGTGTAAATCATCAACATTTTGGGTTATCACTAGCAATTCACCCGTAAATTCTGTTTCAAGTTTCGCGAGTGCTAAATGTGCTGCATTTGGAATGACATCATCACTGTGTAATTGTTGCCAGCGGCTATTATAAAAACGCTCCACTAACTCGATATCTCTTGCATAGCCTTCAGGAGTGGCAACATCTTCAATATGATGCTGTTCCCATAAACCATGCTGATCTCTAAACGTGCTCATACCCGACTCAGCTGAAATACCTGCGCCGGTCAGCACTACAATTTGCCGGTACATTGTTTGTCCTTTATTGTGATGATGTAAAATAAAATGTAATGACTTTTAATACCATATCAAAAATACGTACTCAGGTTACAAAATGTTGTCACTACACGGTCTAAAAATTCACATAAAATTCATGTTATAGATTTGATAATAATATCGGATATCCGAATAGGTACAATAATCCCTTAGTATAAGTAAGCTTATTGAGAGATCCTTAACAAATAATATCAGCTTAAGTGACTGTTTTACTAAATATCCTCTATATAGGTTGATAAAGCAGCTTAAGAGGTTTATGTTTTTAGACTCAAGACATATAATGATTAGAATATCCACCGATGAACCGATTGGTTCTGCAATCAAGAGATTAGCAATGACAGATGGAAATCAAGCACTCAAAAAAGCCGGATTAAAAATAACTCTGCCGCGAGTTAAAATTCTAGAACTGATGCAATCCCCAGACAACCAGCATATCAGTGCAGAAGACTTATATAAAAAGTTACTCGAAATAGGCGAGGAAATTGGTCTCGCTACTGTATACAGAGTATTAAACCAGTTCGATGATGCGGGCATTCTAAATCGTCATCATTTTGAAAGTGGTAAAGCGGTGTTTGAAATGTCGACTCAACAACACCATGATCATTTAGTGTGTTTAACCTGTGATAAAGTGATTGAGTTTACTGACGACGTAATTGAACGTCGCCAAGATGAAATCGCCATGCGTCATAACATCAAGCTGACTCACCATAGCTTGTACCTTTATGGCCATTGCACCAATGATACTTGTGATCACGCTGACGAATAGTCAGTATGTGAGCAACAAACAAACCAGCAAATTTGCTGGTTTTTTATTGGTTAATATTTGTCATAAGATTGAAAATTTAGTTAAAGCAACAATGTCAGCCATAGGCTAAAACTAAACACAGATAACAAGGTCGATAATACCACTGTGCTACCTAAAGTTGATTCATGTTGCTTAAGCTCTGTGGCAATAAGATAAGCGTTGACGCCAAGAGGAGAGGCACTGAGTAACACCAACATCGCGGTGCTTGAAGCTGCTAGCTCAAACACAAAATGCGCCATCACATACACTAACGCTGGCAATAAAATAATTTTTAAGCTACTTGCCATTAAGGCTAAACGCCAATGTTCACCTACGCGATAAAAACTTAAATTAGCACCTAGCACAAACAATGCACACGCCAAAGCGGGCTTAGCTAATAGCGCTAAACCATCATCTAATTGTGGTCCCAAGTTAATACTTAATGCATTCGCAAAAATGCCTAGCCCTATACTCATTACTACCGGATTAAGTGCCATAGAGCGAGCAAACCGTCGCCACGAGAAACCCTGAGGCTGCGCTCGTGCAGCTAAGATAAAAGTCAGTGCAAACAGGGTGGCGCTATGAAAAGTAATGATCATAAATACCTGCCCTATCATTGCTGGGCCTAATGCAGCGATAATAATGGGTAAACCTACCAATACCGTATTGGAATAACTGGCGCCCAACGCGAATACCGCACTGGCATCACGCCCCTGCAGCGCTATTGGACTAAAGAGGCGATTAATTCGGTAACCTATAGCAAACACTAACAACACTGGTAAATAAAAAGCCAGCAATGCAAATGGATCAATGCTTTGCGCTAATGGTGCTGCCAGCATATTGATAAATAAAAATGCCGGAATACTGACATAAAAAGTAAATTTGCTGATCCCAGCAATGTGTTCTTTATTAAAGAAACCCACTCGGGTTAATACAAAACCTAATACCACCATAAAAATTAACGGAAATATAATACTGATGATGGCCATACTTACCTTACAAATACCGAACTAAATGCCAACTGATTGTCTATTATAATAATATGAAAAATATAACAGTATGAAAAATAGTGTAAAAAAAACCAATAAAAAAGGCGCCTAAGCGCCTTTTTCAAGCCGAGTAAATATTACCAGCCAGTACGAATACGTAGTGCTTTACCAATGTCAGCTAAAGAGCGAACAGTCGTAACGCCTGCAGCTTCAAGAGCAGCAAACTTATCTTCAGCAGTACCTTTACCACCAGCGATAATTGCGCCAGCATGGCCCATGCGCTTACCTTCTGGTGCAGTAACACCAGCAATGTAAGATACAACAGGCTTAGTTACGTGTGCTTTGATATATTCAGCTGCTTCTTCTTCAGCATTACCACCGATTTCACCGATCATTACAATCGCTTCAGTCTGTGGATCGTTTTGGAACATTTCCAATACGTCAATGAAGTTAGTACCAGGAATTGGATCACCACCGATACCTACACAAGTAGATTGGCCGAAACCTTCATCAGTAGTTTGCTTAACTGCTTCGTACGTTAATGTACCAGAGCGTGAAACAATACCAACTTTACCAGGTAAATGGATGTGACCAGGCATGATACCAATCTTACATTCACCAGGCGTGATAACACCTGGGCAGTTAGGACCAATCATGCGAGTGCCAGTTTCTTCAAGCTTCACTTTCACTTGCAGCATATCAAGTGTTGGGATACCTTCAGTGATACAAACGATTAGCTCAAGGCCAGCATCGATTGCTTCAAGGATAGCATCTTTACAAAAAGGTGCTGGTACGTAGATAACAGTTGCAGTTGCACCTGTTGCCGCTACAGCATCTTTAACTGTGTTAAAGACTGGAAGACCTAGGTGAGTTTGACCACCTTTTCCAGGAGAAACACCACCAACCATTTGCGTGCCATAAGCAATCGCCTGTTCAGAGTGAAAAGTACCCTGACCACCAGTGAAACCTTGACAGATTACCTTGGTATCTTTGTTAATTAAAACAGACATTATTTGCCCTCCGCAGCTTTAACAACTTGCTCAGCCGCGTCAGTTAGACTTGTAGCCGCGATGATATCAAGACCAGACTTAGCCAATACTTCACGACCTAATTCGGCGTTAGTACCTTCAAGACGAACAACAACTGGCACTTTAACGCCAACTTCTTTAACTGCACCGATAATACCTTCAGCGATCATATCGCAACGCACGATACCACCGAAGATGTTAACCAATACTGCTTTAACATTGCTGTCAGAAAGAATGATCTTAAAGGCTTCAGCAACACGTTCTTTAGTTGCTCCACCGCCAACGTCTAAGAAGTTAGCTGGCTTGCCACCGTGTAGGTTTACAATGTCCATTGTACCCATTGCTAGGCCGGCACCGTTAACCATACAACCTACGTTACCGTCTAAAGCAACATAGTTTAATTCAAATTTTGCAGCATGTGCTTCACGTGCATCATCTTGTGATGGATCATGCATCGCTTTGATTTTTGGCTGACGGAATAATGCGTTGCCATCAATACCAATTTTGCCATCTAAACAATGAAGGTTGCCTTCAGTGGTGATAACAAGTGGATTGATTTCTAATAACGCAAAATCATGGTCGTTAAACATGTTCGCTAGACCCATAAAGATCTTAGTAAACTGCTTCATTTGTGTTGGGTTTAAACCTAACTTGAAGCCAAGATCGCGAGCTTGGAAAGCCTGAGGACCTGTTAACGGATCAATGATAGCTGTGTGAATAAGCTCTGGCGTATGTTCAGCCACAGTTTCAATATCAACACCACCTTCAGTCGACGCCATGAACACTACACGACGTGTGCTACGGTCAACAACTGCACCTAAGTACAATTCATTGGCGATGTCAGTGCAGCTTTCAACTAGAATTTTAGCAACTGGCTGACCTTTAGCGTCAGTCTGGTACGTTACTAAGTTCTTACCTAACCAGTTTTCAGCGAATGCTCTGATTTCGTCTTTACTTCCGGTAACTTTAACGCCACCTGCTTTACCACGGCCGCCAGCGTGTACTTGACACTTAACAACCCATAGGTTCCCGCCAATGTGGCCAGCTGCTTCAACTGCTTCTTGAGCGGTATCACATGCAAAGCCTTCAGAGACTGGTAAACCATATTCGGCAAATAAAGATTTTGCCTGATACTCATGCAAATTCATGATGATCTATCCATATACTTCTAATCAAATCCAACTGGCTCAATATGAGCCAGCGACGAGGGTTTTATCTAACTACTTATAGATCAAGTAGCAGACGAGTTGGATCTTCTAGGAAGTCTTTAATCGCGACTAAGAAGCCAACTGACTCACGACCATCAACAATACGATGATCGTAAGAGAGTGCTAGGTACATCATAGGCAGGATTTCAACCTGACCATTGACTGCCATGGGGCGATCTTTAATGGCATGCATGCCTAAGATTGCGCTTTGTGGTAGGTTCAAAATGGGTGTAGACATTAGCGAGCCGAAAACACCACCGTTTGTCACAGTGAAGTTACCGCCAGTCATGTCTGCAACAGACAGTTTTCCGTCACGGCCTTTAATGGCTAATTCACGTACCGCTTTCTCAATCTCAGCTAGGTTCATGGTATCAGTGTCACGTAATACTGGTGTCACCAGGCCACGTGGAGTCGATACTGCAATGCTGATATCAAAATAGTTGTGATACACAATGTCATCACCATCGATAGAGGCGTTAACTTCAGGGAAACGTTTTAGCGCTTCAGTCACCGCTTTGATATAGAAAGACATAAAGCCTAAACGAATACCATGACGTTTTTCGAAAATGTCTTGGTACTGTTTACGAATATCCATGATTGGCTTCATGTTCACTTCGTTAAACGTGGTTAACATTGCCGTTGAATTTTTCGCTTCTAAAAGACGTTTAGCGATAGTCTTACGAAGACGTGACATTGGTACACGCTTCTCACTACGGCCTTCTAATACTGCAACAGGCGCTACCGGCGCTGCGGCTTTAGCTGGAGCAGACTTAAGGAATGCATCAACATCATCCTTAGTAACACGTCCACCAACACCAGAACCTTTAATTTTACTGGCATCAAGATTATGCTCAGCAATAACACGACGAACAGATGGACTTAATGCATCGTTAGATTCATCAGTAGCGACTTCAGTCGTTGCATTAGTAGAAGGCGCTGATGCTTCAGCTTTAGTCACTTCTTGGCCAGACACTGCACCAGCGACGAAATTAGCAATCACTTGCTCACCTAAAACGGTGTCACCTTCTTGGAATAACAATTCAGAGATTGAACCGTCTTCTGGTGCAACCACTTCTAATACAACTTTGTCAGTCTCGATATCAACTAAGTTTTGATCGCGTGTCACCTGTTCACCAGGTTTAACATGCCAAGTAGCAATAGTTGCATCAGCAACAGATTCTGGTAATACGGGTACCTTAATTTCGATACTCATGGAAAGCTTCCCTTATATAAATTATCTATTACGACAGTTTTAATGCGCTATTTACTAATGATTCTTGCTGCTGTACGTGCAACCCAGGATAACCACATGCTGGTGCAGCAGAAGCTTCACGACCGGCATAAGTTAGTTGAGCGCCTGCAGGAATATTAGCCCAGAAATGATGCTGACTACAGTACCATGCACCTTGGTTTTGTGGCTCTTCTTGACACCAAACAAAATCAGTAACATGTTGATATGTTGCTAATGCCTCACGCAATTCCACGTCAGGGAACGGATATAGCTGCTCAACACGCACAATGGCAACGTTGGTAACATTCTCTTTGCGACGTTTTTCAAGTAACTCGAAATACACCTTGCCGCTACAGAATACAACGCGGTCAACTTGGCTTGCATCTAAGGTATCAATCTCACCAATAATATTTTGGAAAGTCCCTTCAGCAAGCTCTTCTAAGGTAGACACCGCTAATGGATGACGTAGCAAAGATTTAGGTGACATGACTACCAGCGGGCGACGCATTGGACGCACAACCTGGCGACGCAACATGTGATAAACCTGCGCCGGAGTTGATGGCACACACACTTGCATGTTGTGGTTAGCACATAATTGCAAGAAGCGCTCTAGACGCGCACTTGAATGCTCAGGACCTTGGCCTTCATAACCATGAGGTAATAGCATCGTTAGACCACATAAACGGCCCCACTTTTGCTCACCAGATGATAAGAATTGGTCAATAACGACTTGGGCACAGTTGACGAAATCACCAAACTGCGCTTCCCAAATGGTCAAGCCACCGGGTTCTGCCGTAGCGTAACCGTATTCAAATGCCAACACAGATGCTTCAGATAATACTGAGTCAATAATATCAATTGGCCCTTGTTCATCAGCCACATTACGCAAAGGTAAATAGGTAGTGCCGTCTTTTTGGCTATGCAATACAGCATGACGATGGAAGAACGTACCACGACCAGAGTCTTGACCAGTAATCCGCACACGCTTGTTATCTTCAAGGATAGAAGCATAGGCCAAGGTTTCAGCGAAGCCCCAGTCTAATAACTTTTCGCCTTTAGCCATCGCAGTACGGTCAGCACAAATTTTGGCAACACGAGATTGAAGCGTATGGTTTTCAGGAATATCAACTAACTTATTGGCTAAGTTTTGTAGACGTTCCATTGACATAGCACCCGCGTAATCTTCATCCCATTCGCGATTAAGATACGGCGTCCAGTCAACAGTATGTAACGTCATAGGACGCCATTCTTTAACCACACAATCACCAGCATCTAATGCATCACGATAATGGTTAATCAAACCAGTCACTTCATCGGCTGGAATACTATTTTCAGCGATTAACTTATCTGCATAGATTTTACGTGGCGTAGGGTGCTTTTTGATTTTAGCGTACATCAGCGGCTGTGTAGCACTAGGCTCGTCAGCTTCGTTATGGCCATGACGGCGATAACACACTAAATCAATAACCACATCACGTTTAAATTCATTACGATAATCCACTGCAAGTTGAGAGATAAACGCAACCGCTTCAGGATCGTCTGAATTAACATGAAAAATTGGCGCCTGAACCATCTTAGCGATGTCAGTACAGTATTCGGTTGAACGTGTGTCAGCCTGATTAGATGTGGTAAAACCAACTTGGTTATTGACCACTATTCGAATGCTACCGCCAACAGTAAAACCACGTGTTTGAGACATGTTAAACGTCTCTTGCACAATGCCTTGGCCAGTTATAGCAGAATCACCATGAATAGTAATTGGCATGACTTGCAGACCGTCTTTACAACCACGACGATCTTGACGCGCACGAACAGAACCAATAACCACTGGATTAACGATCTCTAAATGAGATGGGTTAAAGGCAAGTGCTAAATGAACGTTTCCACCTGGCGTTTCAAAATCAGATGAGAAACCTTGGTGATATTTTACATCGCCAGAACCGTGAGTGTCGGCATGCTTACCCGCAAACTCATCAAAAAGTTCAGCAGGACGTTTACCTAGCACGTTAATGAGCAAGTTTAAACGACCACGGTGAGCCATACCTACCACGATTTCTTTAGTACCCGCTTCGCCTGCACGGTAAATGATTTCACGCATCATCGGAACGAGCGAATCACCACCTTCTAAAGAAAATCGCTTAGCTCCAGGGAATTTAGCACCAAGGTATTTTTCGATACCTTCTGCAGCATTCAACCCTTCAAGAATACGCTTTTTGACGCTGTTATCGTACTGGGCTTTACCTAATGTGGGTTCAAGACGTTGTTGGATCCAACGCTTTTCATCGGTATCAGTAATATGCATGTATTCAGCACCAATCGAGCCACAATAAGTGCTCTTTAGTGCGTGAATAATATCAGCCAGTTTCATGGTCTCACCACCTAGGGCGAATGAACCAGTATTAAACTGACGCTGCATGTCATCTACGGTTAAGCCGTGATAAGCAGGATCTAACTCCTGAACTTCCTCGCGCTTCCACAATCCTAATGGATCTAAATTGGCATTTTGATGGCCACGGAAACGGTGAGCATTGATCAGTTGCAGAACCTTAACTTGCTTCGCATCTAACTCTGGATCGCCGACGCTGGTAGCGTTTTTTAAACGACCTTGTAGAGCTAAACTGCGGAAATAGTCACGAACTTTAGAGTGAGCAGTTTCGGGTACTTCTACTGAGGCACCGTTAACCGGAGGGAGATTATCAAAAACAAGCTGCCAATCAGGGGTCACTGATTGCGGATCTTCTTGATAGGCTTCATACATCTCTTCTACGTAGGTCGAGTTCGAACCACTTAAATGTGACGACTCGAGCCAGGCTTTCATGATGCCTTGGTGCATTGTTATTCCTTTCAAACTTGATACACGTGCTAGCCATAAACATAACAGTGAGTAACGTAAGTTACATCACACGTAGACTGAAACTATCTTTACAAGATAGTAGCAGGAGGTCTTACATAAACACGCAAAAGAGCCATCTCCAATAATGAAGATGACTCTTAACAGAGCTAATAAGTCAGACTATTTTGCTCTTCGTCGTGCATTAAACAGCTCGCTTCAGTAACATCGACTTGATATGACCAATCGCTTTAGTTGGGTTTAATCCTTTAGGACAAACATCAACACAGTTCATGATGCCATGACAACGGAACACACTGTAAGCATCATCTAGATCAGATAAACGCTCCTCAGTTGCCGTGTCGCGGCTGTCAATCAAGAAACGATAAGCATGCAATAAACCGGCTGGACCGATAAATTTATCCGGATTCCACCAGAAAGATGGACACGAAGTTGAACAACATGCACACAAAATACATTCGTATAAACCATCTAAATGAGCACGCTCTTCAGGTGATTGTATATGTTCACGAGCTGGCGCCTTTTCATCATTGATCAGATAAGGCTTAATTTTTTCGTATTGCTTGTAGAACTGAGTTAGGTCAACGACCAAATCTCGAACTACTGGCATGCCTGGTAAAGGACGGACTTCAATTTTCTTCCCTTTAAAGGTAGATATTGGCGTAATACACGCTAATCCATTTTTACCATTCATGTTAACACCGTCAGAACCACACACGCCTTCACGGCATGAGCGACGAAACGCAATCGTTGAGTCTTGTTCTTTCAGCTTAATTAACGCATCCAACACCATCATATCAGAACCATCAGGCACTTCTAGGGTGTAATCCTTCATGTAAGGCTTGGTATCTACATCAGGATTATAACGATACAATGCAAATGTTAATTTCATCTTTTGCAACTCCTGCCTAATAGGTACGTTTTACTGGTGGGAATGCATCACGTAATTTAGGTGTCATGTTGACATCACGTTTGCTCATATTCTTAGTCACTGGGTCAAATAAGCTATGACACAACCAATTGTCATCATCACGATCTAAATAATCTTCACGAGAATGCGCACCACGGCTTTCAGTACGGAAGTTAGCTGCATAAGCAGTTGCCAGCGCTGTTGCCATTAAATTATCTAATTCTAAACATTCAATACGCTGAGTATTAAATTCATTTGAGTTATCAGATAACTTAGCATTATCAAGTCGCTTTTGAATAGCTTGTAGCTGCTCTAGACCTTCAGCCATGGCTTCACCACTGCGGAAAACAGAGAAATTTAACTGCATACACAATTGAAGCGCTTTACGAATAACCGCAGGTTCTTCGCCGTCTTTGTTGCTTTCCCAACGATTAAGACGAGCAAGTGATGCACTAATTTCTATGTCTGATGCCGCTTTTGGATCAGGTGTCGCGTCTAACGCTTTACCTAAATGTTGACCCGCAGCACGTCCAAAGACCACTAAATCGAGTAATGAGTTACCGCCTAAGCGGTTTGCACCGTGTACAGATACACAAGCGATTTCACCAACCGCAAATAAACCTAATACATCTTGCTCACTGCCATCTTTATTCTGACGAATAACTTGACCGCTCACTTTAGTCGGTAAACCGCCCATCATGTAGTGGCATGTTGGCAATACAGGAATAGGACCGTCTGCTGGATCGATATGAGCGAAAGTACGTGATAATTCACACACACCAGGAAGACGCGCTTCAAGGGTTTCTTTGCCCAAATGATCAAGCTTTAGTAACAAATGCGGACCTAAAGGACCGTCTAAACCACGACCTTCGCGAATTTCAGTCATCATTGAACGTGCTACCACGTCACGAGAAGCTAAATCCTTCGCATTCGGTGCATAGCGCTCCATGAAGCGTTCGCCATCTTTATTTAATAAGTAACCGCCTTCGCCACGACAACCTTCAGTTACCAAGGTACCTGCACCAGCAATACCCGTTGGGTGGAACTGCCACATTTCCATGTCTTGTAATTGAATGCCAGCACGTGCTGCCATACCTACACCGTCACCGGTGTTAATATGAGCATTAGTGGTCGAAGCATAAATACGCCCTGCACCACCCGTTGCTAATATCGTTGCTTTGGCTTTGAAATAAACAATATCGCCTGTTTCAATTTCAATTGCGGTACAACCCACTACAACGTCATCTTCATTTTTAACCAAATCTAAGGCATACCACTCAGAATAAACGTTAGTTTTATGTTTAACGTTTTGTTGGTATAAACAATGAAGCAATGCATGGCCTGTACGGTCAGCAGCAGCAGCGGTACGAGCAGCTTGCTCGCCACCAAAGTTACGAGACTGGCCACCAAAAGGACGCTGGTAAATTGTGCCATTTTCGAAACGAGAAAAAGGTAAACCCATTTGCTCAAGTTCAATAATCGCTTCCGGACCCGTTTTACACATAAACTCAATAGCTTCTTGGTCGCCGATAAAATCAGAACCTTTAACCGTATCGTACATGTGTTGTTCCCAATGGTCCTCGTGCGCATTACCTAATGCTACGGTGATACCACCTTGAGCAGAAACGGTATGTGAACGAGTTGGGAATACTTTAGATAACAGCGCACAGCTCTTACCTTCTTTAGAAATCTGTAATGCTGCTCGCATACCCGCGCCACCGGCGCCGATTACGATTACATCAAATTCGCGTACTGGAATACTCACTTAAACACCCCACACTATTACAATGCCTGACGCTAAATAACTGATCGCGACCATAACAAAGGTAAACTGTAATACACCACGTAACGCTGTGTGTTTGACATAATCAGTCAACACTTGCCATACACCAATCCACGCATGAATAAGTAAAGCAACTAACGTTATAAGGGTAAAGACTTTCATTGGAAGTGAACTAAATAAGCCACTCCAAATTTCGAAAGTTAACGGGGCACTACACGCGATAAAACCTACTAAGAAAATAGTATAACAAGCGAGGATCACTGCACTTGCGCGTAATAGAATATAGTCATGAACACCACTGCGTCCAAAACTTGCTGCATTTGTTACCATACCCAAATCCCCGCTATGATTGAAAAGACTACTGCTAACACAAAAGTAGCCTTAGCTGATGCAACACCCGAAGTTAATTCTTCCCAGTGTCCGGCATCCATAATCAAATGACGAATGCCACCTAATAAATGATAACCCAACGCAGTTAGAATACCCCAAATGATGAACTTCATCACGAAACCATCGAACAAGGATTGTACGCTAGCAAACCCCTCTGGTGATGTTAAAGTCGAATTTAACAGCCATAGAAGAATACCAATTGCGAATAGCATGATAACACCGGAAATACGGTGTAGGATTGACGCGATAGCTGTCGCAGGAAAGCTTATCGTCTGCAGGTCTAGATGGACAGGTCTTTGCTTTTTCACGTTCTGCTCACTCAGCTCCGTCGAGCATTATTTTTGTTATCTATCTGTTTTTTGTTTAACTATTAACGCTAACACTAGGCATACGTTTTAAAACAAATAACGGACCACTCTGAAACATCTAATCAATTGAGAAACCACTATTTAGTTCGTAAATTCATCATTCCTAAACTGTGATGTTCGTCGCCCTTGGGGGCGCAGGCAAGTATACTCGTGGGAATTGTCAAATACAAACCTCACATTATGCAAAATAAGTTTTTTTAGTATTTTTTTATTCTAATCCAAGCGCAGAGCGGTTTACAGGGCACATATACCATGGTCTAACAAATTTAAACGCTTATTTAAATTGATCTGTGATCCCGATCCACTGTAAAGTAATGACCGCTTAACATGCCGCACTCATATAGAAGAATGAAGTAAGGAGAACGGGGTATGGCTGATAATATAGCCAAATTAGAGTTACCAGGAAACGAATCAATCGACCTACCTATCAAGAAAGGTACTGAAGGTTTTGACGTTATCGACATCAGTACACTTGGAAAAAAAGGGTATTTCACCTTTGATCCAGGCTTTTTAGCTACTGCATCTTGTGAGTCAGCAATTACTTATATCGATGGTGAGCAAGGTATCTTGTTACACCGTGGGTATCCAATTGAACAACTTGCAACTGAATCGACCTACTTAGATTTATGCTACTTGCTATTATATGGTGAATTACCGTCTAAAGCTGATTACGAACAATTTGTTTCCACAGTGAAAGAACACACTATGGTTCATGAACAAATTGCATTCTTTTTCAGAGGTTTCCGCCGTGACGCACACCCAATGGCAATGCTATGTGGTGTAACAGGTGCATTATCTGCTTTCTATCAAGATTCTCTTGATGTTAACAATCCAAAGCATCGTGAAATTGCAGCTTACCGCTTAGTGTCGAAAATGCCGACAATAGCAGCGATGTGCTACAAGTACTCAATGGGGCAACCTTTTGTTTATCCACGTAACGATTTAAGTTATGCGGGTAACTTCTTGTCGATGATGTTTGCTACTCCGTGTGAAGAGTACAAAGTTAATCCTGTTGTAGAAAAAGCAATGGACCGTATTTTTGTATTGCATGCTGATCATGAGCAAAATGCATCTACATCTACTGTTCGTTTAGCTGGCTCTTCAGGTGCTAACCCATTTGCATGTATTGCAGCGGGTATTGCTTCGTTGTGGGGCCCAGCTCATGGTGGTGCTAACGAAGCTTGCTTAGAAATGTTAGAAGAAATCGGCAGCGTTGATCGCATTCCTGAATTTATCGAGAAAGCGAAAGACAAAAACGATCCATTCCGTCTAATGGGCTTTGGCCATCGCGTTTATAAGAACTTCGACCCTCGCGCTAAAGTGATGCGTGAAACTTGTCATGAAGTCCTTAAAGAACTTAAAGTGGTTGATCCATTATTAGACGTGGCAATGGAACTTGAGCGTATCGCTCTTGAAGATGAATACTTCATCTCTAAGAAGCTATACCCGAACGTTGATTTCTACTCTGGTATCATCATGAAAGCCATTGGTATCCCTAACGATATGTTCACAGTGCTATTCGCATTGTCACGTACTGTTGGTTGGATTTCACATTGGAAAGAAATGTTAGATCAACCAGGCCACAAAATCAGCCGTCCACGTCAGTTATACACTGGTGAGTCTGCACGTGAATTTGTGAGCGTTGATAAGCGTTAATCTTTTGATTAACCAAACTAAAAAAGCGCCGAAAGGCGCTTTTTTGTTATTTAAATTTAGATATCGGTGACTATTCAACGTAGTGAATAAATCAGCCCTAAACACCTTCAATGATTTATAATCGGTTAGAGGTGATGTTTAATAGAACATTTAATTTTACAATTTTTAACAGATTGAAGTCGTATGACAGTAATCAGTAATCAGTATTGAGTTGGTGGTAGTTACACTCAAATTAGTCTTTGCTGATGACTCTATTATAATCCGGATCACCATTACCGGTGTGCAAGTTAAGAGGTACTAAACCTCTCCAAGAACCCATATTAATGGCTTTTTTACACCATAGTTCCAGCTTTTAGGAGCATTAATTAAGCTTTTTTGGCACTGCTCCGCGGCAACATTAATTGTTAAGTTGTGATCATCTATATAAATTGAATTATTCCACCTCGGACCTGTTTCGTTGGCGAAAGATATAACAAAGAAAAAGCAAACAAAAATGTTTTCCCCATGTCAAAGTCCCTTCTGAAGAAACTCTTTTTTGAGAAATATAAACTGTAAAAGAAAGCATAGGCGAAGGTATGAATGAGCCTGTTCAGCAAAATAGGCCTGCTTTTCTAATTCATCATCTTGGTACATTTATTCCACTTTAATCACTTTGATTTTAGCAAGATAATGAACATTTTTAATTCACTAGAAATCTTCAATAGAGCCCAACTTACTAAAACCTGAATCATCACAAAGCCAATATTCTTTTGTACCAA